>CAIWXH010000315.1 GCA_903916565.1 uncultured Oscillochloris sp.
GAGGGGCGGGCGGGCATTTACTTCGCTGGCGACATGGAACACGGCCAGGGCCGCGTCCATCTGGCCCTGGAGAGCGGTTGGGCCGCCGCACGGCGGATGCTGGCTGGCTTGGGCCGTGAGATCTAAGCCAAGGTGTCAGGTGCCGGATCTCCATGGCGGTTGCAACGTCCAATTGCCGCGCCAGCCCTCACCCCCCTGCCCCCTCTCCCTGAGCGGGAGAGGGGGAGCCGAACGCTTCCTGATGCAAAATCCCCCCTCTCCCCTTGAGGGAGAGGGGCCGGGGGTGAGGGGTGAGGGGTGAAAGGCGACGTTGCAATCGCCATGTGGCGGGTCTTAGGCCGAGCAGAGCGTGCTGATGCGTTCGGTCTGAAACCTGAAACCTAGCCCCTGACACCTTATCTGAGCGGAGCAAAGCGGCGCCATGTACACCCTGCATATCTGCCAGTCCGGCGTCTTCGGCACCATTAACGACCTTGAGGCGATCAGCGAACAGCTCAAGGAACCCGACACCGTCGTCTGGCTCGACCTTGAGGCACCCGACGAGCGCGAGGTCGCGCTGCTCTGCCAAGAGTTCGGCTTTCACCCGCTGGCGATTGAGGACGCGGTGCGTGACCACGAACGCCCGAAGGTGGATGTCTATGCGACGTACTATCTGCTGATCTTCTACGCGGCGGCCTACAATGGTACGGCGCAGGTCAATGGCCCAGCGCAGCCTGGGGCTGAGCCGAAGGGGCCGGGAATGCGCCATGACCCGCAGATTGACACGCGCCAACTCAGTCTGTTTGTCGGCAAGAACTTTATCGTCACCATCCATCGCCGCCCAATCAAGCAGGTCGGCGACACGATTGCCCGCTGGCAGATCCCCGGCTCGCCCGTGGGCTACACCGTCGGCGCGATCCTGCACAGCCTGCTCGACACGATTGTGGATGACTACTTCAGCCTGATGGATCAGATCGTTGACTGGATCGAGGAGCTTGAGGATGTGATCTTCAGCCGCTTTCGCCAGAGCGCGATTGAGGAGATCTTCAGCCTGAAGAAAGACCTGCTGCTGCTGCGCCGCGTCGTCGCCCCCGAGCGCGATGTGCTGAATGTGCTGCTGCGCCAAGAAACCCAGATCTTCCAGCCCGGCGAACTACTCTATATGCAGGATGTCTACGACCACCTGTTGCGCGTCACCGACAGCGTGGACACCTACCGCGACTTGCTCTCCAGCGCCCTCGACAGCTTCCTCTCGCTCCAGTCGAACCAGCTCAACCAACTGGTGAAAACCCTGACCCTCTCGTCAGTCATCCTGATGGCCTGTGCCCTGATCTCCGGCACCTACGGCATGAACTTCCAGTATATGCCCGAGCTGAGTTGGCCCTGGGGCTATCCCTTCGCCCTTGGCCTAATGGTGACGACGGGCAGCGGCCTGGCGCTCTTCTTCCGCAGCCGCAAGTGGTGGTAGACTGGCGCGGGACAAACTGACGATGAGGAGCGCGCAGCATGACCTACGGTGTAAAGCTCGACCCGCGCCCAATCACTGGCGACCTGAGCGTCCGTGATTTGGTGGATAACCATTTATACGCCTATAACGCGGCCCGCCTGCGCGAGGCATGTCAGCTTTTTGCGCGGCGCATCGCGCAGCCCGGCGTCACCGTGGGGCTGGCGCTTTCGGGTGCCTTGACGCCCACGGGGCTGGGCACGGCGGCGCTGGTGCCGCTGATTCGCGCTGGGATGCTTGACTGGATTATCAGCACCGGCGCCAATCTCTACCACGATATGCACCGCTCGCTCGGCTTCGAGTTGTTCGGCAGCACGCCCTTCACCAACGATGTTGAGCTGCGCGAGAATAAGATCATCCGCATCTACGACATCCTCTTTCACCAGGATGTGCTGCTGGAGAGTGACGCCTTTGTGCGCGCGTGTCTGCGCGGCGAGGAGTTTCAGGCCACCATGGGCACCGCCGAGCTGCACTACAAGCTGGGCAAGTACACCAAGGCCCGCGAGGCGGCGCTCGGCAGCGGCTATGTCAGTATCTTGACCGCCGCGCACGAGGCGGGCGTACCGATCTATACGTCAAGCCCCGGCGATAGCACGCTGGGCATGAATGTCGCCGCGCTCTCGCTTGAAGGAAACCGCTGCCGCTTCGATGTCGAGCTGGACGTGAATGAGACGACGGCGATTGTCTATGATGCCAAGCGCTCGGGCGGGCAGAGCGCCGTGGTGATCGCGGGCGGCGGCTCACCGAAAAACTTCATCTTGCAGACCGAGCCGCAGATTCAGGAAGTGCTTGGCCTCGACGAGAAGGGCCACGACTACTTTATTCAGTTCACCGACGCCCGCCCCGACACCGGCGGCCTCTCGGGGGCCACGCCCTCGGAGGCGATGACCTGGGGCAAGGTAGACCCGGAGCAGCTCCCCGACACGGTGGTCTGCTACCTCGACAGCACGGTGGCGCTGCCCATCTTAACCGCCTACACCCTCGCCTCCGCCGCAGCGCGCCCGCTCAAGCGGCTGTATGATCGGCGTGCGGCGCTGCTGGCCCGCCTGACAGCGGATTATCTGGCCCGTAGCGCTGAGGGCTAACCCACTTTTACCACGAAGCGCACGAAGCGCACGAAGGCCGGAGAAGGGAGCGACTCTGTTCTCCACCAGCGTCCGTTCGCTGAGCCTGTCGAAGCGAACCGCATGGTGGCGGGCACATGCCAGAAAACTTCGTGACCTTCGTGCGCTTCGTGGTACAAAACCTGGCGCGTATTTCCGCCGCCATGTACTTGTCGCAAGAGAGGAAGCGCACCCGATGCCCCGAAAACGCGCAGCGGTCGCGCACGGCCTCCAGCCCCCGCAGCTTCCGGGCGTGCTGCCACCAGCGCCCGCGCCCGTCGTGTTGGAAGATCACGCGAGCTACAGCGGCGTGACGCTGCTGGACGCGGATCTTTCTGGGGCGCAGGCCAACGACATTCTGCTGAACCAGACCGTGTGTCGGCGGGTGCGCTTCACGCAGGTTGAACTGAGCCTGGCCCAGTTCACCGATGTGCAGTTCGATACCTGCGACTTGGCGGGCGCAAATCTTGCCAAGGCGCAGGTGCGGCGGGTCGCTTTTCTCGGCTGCCGCCTGATGGGTGCCGCGCTGCTCAACGCCCGCCTGGACGACGTGCTCATCCAGCGTGGCAACGCCGATGCGCTCCGCTGCTGGGGCGCGACGCTCCGCACGGTGCGCTTCGAGCGCTGTGCGCTGCGTGCGGCCTCGTTTGTCGGCTCGGATCTGACTGGCGTCATCTTCCGCGACTGCGACCTCAGCGGTGCCGACTTCCGCGACACGACGCTGCGTGGGGCCGACCTGTGCGGCTCAACCATCACCGGCATGCAAGTGGGCCTGCGGGAACTCCAGGGGGTGATCGTCACGCCCAGCCAGGCGGTGGAGTTGGCCCAACTGCTGGGGCTGGTGGTCGTGGCCGAGGGCGGCGAGAGGTAGATGGTGGGGCTAGGTCGCCGTCGCCTTTTGCCCCTCACGGGGAGCGGGGAGATTCCGCAGCAGGATGCCATGTTGGGTGCCTTCACATAGACCGTAGTCATCAATATAAGCTCATATATTCGTAAATGTTACTTGCAATTTTGTGCAATGACACTTATAATCATCATACCCGACTTGACGAGACGAAGGTAACTCCCCATGCCGCCGATCAAGGAACTCCGACAGCAAGACTTATTCGATACATTTAAGGATAGTACATCTCACGAGAAAGTGTATGCTAATGCTTTTCGTAAGCTGTATTATCACTTGTATTCAAATAGTAATGCAAGTAGAGCTGAACGGATCATGTCGGATTTATCAAGTCTATTGCTCTGCAAGGTTATCGTGGAAAGAAATGATAAAAAAAAGGCATTAGAACAGTTTTTAGACGGCAAGGGTTCAGCAAACCTACTACTACTACCGATGTTGCAAGAGGTATTTCCACATCTTGTGGACAAAGAAGATCGTTTTTCCCTCGAAGATACCATTTTACGCTATGCCCTACAAGAAATCGTATCTTTGCCTTTAACAGGTGCACCTGCTCATGTTTTAGGGGAAGCATTTCAATCACTAATAGGCCCTCGATTACGTGGAGACAAAGGACAATTCTTCACACCTAAAAGCCTTGTTCGATCCATAATTGATGTCCTTCAACCATTCGAAGGGGCGAAGATTGTAGATCCTGCTTGCGGTACAGGTGGTTTTCTCGTTGAAGCTCAAGCTTTCCTTGAAAGGGGAGTTATTTCAAAGGAGAAGAGTGCAATTCTCGTCGGTATCGATAAAGATCGTGATTTAGCGCGTCTCGCCGAGGCTATCCTAGAAATTGTTGCTCCAAACCACGCAACTGTTCTGAACCAGAACTCATTAGATTTTAAATCTCTTGCATCTTTACCTAAAAAAACCAACCCTCTCCAGGCAGATTATGTCATCACAAACCCTCCATTTGGCGCTAATATAAAAATAACGGATACCATAATCCTAAAACAGTTTACACTCGGTTATAAATGGAATCTAAATAAAGAGGGCGTCTGGGAGCAGAGTCCTACTATTCGAGAGGCACAAGACCCTCAAATTCTCTTTATCGAACTCTCTATTCGCCTACTCAAACCAAATGGACAGATGGGTATTGTGTTACCAGAGGGGGTTTTTGGTAACTCGACATACGGCTATGTTTGGGATTTTATACGATCTCAAGGTGAAATTACGGCACTAATTGATTGCCCTCGAACTACATTTCAGCCAGGAACCGACACCAAGACGAATGTATTATTCTTCAGAAGGTTTACTACAGAAGCACAAACCGTTTCTACAAGCAAAGTCTGGACCGCAGTAGCTATTCACTGCGGTCATGATAGGCGCGGAAGAAACATTATGGTGTCAGGCGATTCACACCCTGACGATTTCAAAGTTATTGGCGAGACATTTGCCACGCGAGAAATAGGAATTGGCCCTTGGCAGCATGTTGAAATCAGAAACCCATACTATCTTGTTCCACGTTATTATGACAAATCACCGATCAGTGAACTCAGAAGAGATGACCCGCGCTTTGAAAGTAATTTCATCCCGCTGAGAGACATGCTAAAGAGCGGGTACCTAAAAATTCGTAAAGGTCACGAGGTTGGATCAGAAGCATACGGAACTGGGGATATTCCATTTATACGGACATCCGATATTTCAAATTACGAGGTATCGATTGATCCAACCCGATCTGTCAGTGAAGAGGTATACGAAGAGTTTTCCAGTCAACAGCAACTTGTGCCCGGGGACATCTTAATGGTAAGTGATGGGCGTTATAGGATTGGTCGCATGGCTATTCTACACACCCATAACTATAAATGTATAGTTCAAAGTCATGTAAAAATTATCTCTACGACACCGATTTCACCCGTAAACTCGATAGAATTATTGTATCTCCTCAGTCTTCCAATGGTACAACACCAGATTCGAAATCTTGTATTTATTCAATCTACGCTTGGTGTGCTTGGATCGCGAATTGGAGATATATACATTCCCATCCCGAAGCGAAATACGCAATGGCATGATACCGTTGAAGCGTTCCGTCAATTGATCGAACAGCGAGCGAAACTCCTCGATAAACTAAGAGAGTTTGATAACGATGCTTACGAACTGTGACTTGCGTCTACACGGTTGAGAATATCTCGAATCCAGGCATAAAACTCGGGTAATGTCTTTGCACCTTGAGCGATGTTACACGCTCTGTGAGCAAATCCGACATTGTTGTCATCGTGAATCCTAGGATTGCTATGAGCAGTTTCAACATCGGCCTTGCCTCGTCGTGCATTTGCAAATAGATTGAACTCTAGAGGTTGACGACATACCAAGCAATACGCACTGTGACTATTTATTGGCCCGTAGAAGTTCTCTAAATACGTCTGAATGGGTTCGGGAGGGATTGGCGCACGCGGCATTTGATAAGCGAACCAAGCGAGTTTTCGTGCCACGCGCATGCACGCATCGTAATTGGCTGCTTTCTCGCGAAGTTTTGCGACAACCTGTTCTGATAAGGCTGCCATGTTAACGCCATAACGTAACAACTCCTCATCCGAGAGAATCATCATCCAGCGCAAGATCCTATTTGGTCCAGCATCATCGCTCTTCCAAGCAGCACCTGTTGTCATCGTAGCATCGCGCTTGATTTTGGCAGCAACAGTTGGGTTCGTCTTCTGCAAATGCCGCAAGTAGGGAAACTCGTCATGGTTTCCGTTATGGCCTTTCGGTAATTGGCAAAGACGATGCTGGGCTTTATCAAATCGAGAAGTGCTGCGAATACGCTGAAAACATAACTCCATTACGACTTCTCCGGGATTTGCGCTAGATACGCTCTATCAAAACTTGCAAGAAGATCGGACAATGAGACATCTAAAGCCTTTGCTAAGTAGATAATATTAATGAACGCAACATTTCGTTCGCCACGTTCAATGCCGCCTATGTATGTTCTATGTAAGCCACTCAGATCTGCTAAATCCTCCTGTGACAATCCTCGCTGTTTCCGAAGTTCCCTGATAGTCGAACCGAGTTCGATTAAGATTTGTTGCATATTTGTACCCCATATATAATCTGCATTCTATAGGTAGACATTCTATAATGCTACATACTATGAGTATTATTTTTGCGCGGCCCAACAATGCCTTGCACCTGACGCCGCTGACGCGGCCCCTGGGTTGACACGATGTATGCCGGTGATTCCGTGTCAGCACCTGTGCCGATTTTGATGCCTGCCAGCGGCGCACCTGACGCACGGCGTTCTGCGGAATTTCCCCGCTCCCCGTGAGGGAAAGAGGTTCGGGGGTGAGTGGTAGCTATGCGAGCTGAGATCAATGGGCACCCCATCGCCGACGCCCCCGCCCTGGCCGAGGGCCAGTGGGCCGAGTTGGTCGCCACCCCGCCCCCTGGCGCAACCCTCAGCCTAGCGGTGGCGGGCGTGACGCTGGAGCCATTTCTGCGACCGGGTGACCCGGCGTGGCGCTGGCGCTGGCTGGCCCCTGCGGCGGCTGGCAGCTACGCGCTGCGCCTGTGCGCCGTCTGGCCCGCCGGTCGCGCCGAGGAGCTGCGTGCGACTTTGGCGGTTGTCCCGCGCAAGCTCGACGCCGAGCGCTACGCCGCCATGCTCACCGACCTTCAGCGCCTTGGGCGAGCGCTGGTCTTCGCGCTATGCGGCGGGGCCGCCGCCGTGGCTGCGCCCGCTGAGCCAGACACGACGCCTGCCACGCCGACGGAGGAACTGCACACGCTCTTTGGTTCCGCGCTTGAGACCCTGGCTGCCGCCGTGGAGCGGCTGGCCCGCCGCCCGCCCGACCGGCTGCACAGCACTACCGCGACCGTCGCCCTTGGCCGCTTGCAAGACTCGTCGCGGGTGGTTGCGGTGCGCCCCGAGCATGACGAGGCGCTGGTCACGACGCCCGTGTCGAGCTACGACAGCTACGAGGCCCGCCTGCTGCGGCGGCTGCTCGACAGCTTGTGGCGCCGGCTGGAGCGCATGGTCACGCGCCAGAGTCTGCCGCCCGCCCTGCTCGCCCGCGCAGAACACGCCCGCGAGCGCCTGCGCGACCTACGTGCGCTGCCCTTTCTCGCTGGCGTGCCGCCACTGACGGACTACCGTGGCCCTACGCCACGCATGCAGCGCGACCCCGACTATCGCGCCGTCTACCGGGTGTGGCAGCTTCTGCGGCGGCGCCCGCTGCTCACCTGGGACGAGGCGACCCTGCACATTCCCGTGGCGGATCTGCCGCGTCTCTACGAGCGCTGGTGCGCGGCGTGTGTGGCGCTGGCGCTGCTTGAGGTGCCCGGCTACACGCTCAGCGCTCAGACGATGCTAGTGGATGGCGACGACGAGCAACTGCTCGCCCTGCCTGATGAGGTGCCCCTGGTGACGCTGGCGGGGCCGGATGGGGTCGGGCTGGCGCTGCGCTATCACCCGCGCTACCGGCCAGGCGCGCAGAGTGCGCCGCTTCAATCGCTTGATCGGCACACGCGCATACCAGACTTGGTGATCGAGCTGACACGCCCAGACGCCACGCCGACCGTGGTGGTGCTTGACGCCAAATATCGCCTCGACGCAAGCGGCGGGGTGCCCGAGTCGGCCTTGGCGGACGCCTACAGCTACTTGGGCGCCATCGGCACGCCAGGCGGCGGGCGGGCCAGCGTGGCCGCCGCGCTGCTCTACCCCGGCCACGGCCCCGCCGAGGTGTACGCTAGTGGCGTGGCGGCGCTGCCGCTGCTGCCGGGGAACGAAAGCGCGTTGCGCGCGTGGCTGGCGGGCCTCGTGGCGCAGGGGTGGCGAGCGTAAGTGTCGAGATGGGTCACTGTTCGATGGCGCGGGCCTCTTCGTAGGTGCTGAGGTCGCGCCAGTCGCGGTTTTCGCTCCACGTCTGCTTGAGCATCGCCATGTCGTCTAGGCGGAACCGTGCGGATGCCCGGATGGTCGTAGCATCTTCGTCTGCTATAATGCGGCCTCGTATGGGATCGCAACAAACATTCTACCGCGCAACTGGCTGGCTCTTGCTGATGGTCGCCGTGACGCTGGGCGCCCTGTGGCAGCACGAGGCCCGTGGGCGTCAGGTGATTGATGTGGGCGCGCCCCTCGACGAGGGCTTCGTCCTCGGTTTCTACGGGCGCGAGCGCAGCGACGATGGGCGCAACGTCACCTTTCGCTGGTCGCGCCCCGAGGCTGAGCTGCATCCATGGGCTATACCCAGTCCGGCGGCGCTGCGCCTGCGCTTGTTGGCCCCCACGGTCAGCGCGGGCACGCCCGCCGCCCTGAGCTTGCAGCGCGACGGGCACGCCATCGGCACCTTCACCATCGCCCCGAGCTTCCGCGTCTACACCGTGCTGCTGCCTGATTGGCCCGGCGAGCCGCGCCTGGGCCTGCACGCAACGCCGCTGAGTCTCCCCGGCGACCCACGCGCCCTTGGCCTGGTCCTCGACCGCGCCGAGCTGCGCGCCCTGGGTGAAACCGGGGCGGCGGCGCTGGCCGGGGAGCTGTTCGCTTTCCCGTTTCTGCCGCTGGGCGTGTTGCTCGTGGCGACCGCCGTAGCCCTGGCGGGGGCGCGCTGGCCTTTCCCGAGCGCAGCGGCGCTCACGGCACTTGGGCTGCTCGCCCTAGGCGCGTGGTGGCAACCCGAGGCGCGGCTGGCCCTGGCGTGGTCGCTGACGGTAGGGGCGGGAGCTGTGGCGGCGGCGCTGGGCCTCACTTGGTTGGTGCGCCGGGTGCCGCTGCTTCGACTTGACTCGGAGCAGCGGGCGGTCGGCTGGCTCTGCGCGGTCTGGGCGGTGACGTTTGCGGTTGGGTTTGCGCCGTGGGTTGCCAGCGACGGCACCGGCTACTATGCCTACACGCGCTCGCTCATCCTCGACGGCGACCTCAACTTCGGCAACGAGTATCGCGAGATGCCCTTCTCGCACACGCCGCTCAACCCCGAGCAGTTGGTGATTGCGGCGACGGGTCATTATGTCAATCCGTACTCCATCGGCCCTGGGCTGCTCTGGGTGCCCGGTTTCGTTTTGGCTGACCTGTTTGTGCGCTACGGGCCGGGGGGCTACTGGGCCGCCGATGGCTACTCGTTACCATATATAGCCCTGACGCTGCTTACCACGGCGCTGGCGGGGCTGGGGCTGCTGCTGACGATGCAGCGCATCTGTCGGCGCGTGGTCGGGCCAGCACTGGCGGCGCTGGCGACGCTGGCGGTCTTTTTTGGCGCAAACCCGTGCTACTACACGCTGCGCGAGGGCAGCTTCGCCCATGGCCTTTCGGCGCTGGCGGCGGCGCTGTTTGTGTTGGCCTGGCTGCGCCTTGAGGAGCGGCCCACGCCCGGTCGCTGGGCAACGGTCGGTGCGGCTGCTGGCCTGACGGTGCTGCTCTACTGGACAAGCGCCCTGACACTGCTGCCCGTCGGTCTGAGTCTCGTCAAGCAACTTGGGCTGGCGCTGCGGGCCGACACGGGTGTGCGAGGCCGTACGCTGCGCGAGCTTGCCGTGGGTGTGGGGCTGGCGACACTATGCGGGTTGGCGCTGGTGACGCCCCAGCTCATCGCCTGGAACATTATTTACGGCACACCGCTGACGGTGCCGCAGGGCACCAGCTACATCACCCCCGGCGAGCTTACGGTGTGGCCGTTCTTCTTCGCGCCGCTGCACGGGATGCTGCCGTGGACGCCAGCCTGCTTCGTGGGGCTGCTCGGGCTGGCGCTGCTGGTGGCGCGTCGGCCCTGGCTCGGCCTCGCCCTGAGCCTGGGCTGCGCGGCCTTCCTGCTCTACAATATGAGCATTTCGGACTGGCACAGCAGCGGCGCCTTTGGCCTGCGGCGGCTCACCGTCCTGGCGCCATGGTGCGCCCTCGGGCTGGCGATGGGCTTCGCTTGGCTGCGCCGTCTGCATTGGAGTGTGCCGGTGGCGCTGGCGGCACTCATGGCGACGTGGACGACGCTGCTCAGTTGGCGGTACTCGCTGTACCTGATCGACCGTAATGTCGGCGACCTGAACAAGCTGCCGCTTCAGGCGTTTTGGCTGGGGCGCGATGCGCTGCCTCTGTTTGGGGCGGGCGACTGGGCGGCGACTGGCTTTTTTGCGAACATCGCGGGCCTCCTTGCCGGTGGTGCGCCGTGGACCGCAACCCTCACGCTGGCGGCGCTGGTGGCGGGGCTGGCGGCGGCGGGTGTCGCGTTAGCCCTGTGGGTTGGCCGGATACGCCCCGCGTCTGAACGAGACCCGGCGGTAGCACCATGAACCAGCGCGTCTCGCTCGTCTGCACCGTGCGCGACGAGGCCGACAACATCGTGGCCCTGCTCGACTCGATGCTGGCCCAGACCCGCCTGCCCGACGAGATTGTGGTCAACGACTGTCTGAGCCGCGATGCGACCCCGGCGCTGGTGCGCGCCTACGCCGCTCGCGAGCCGCGCATCAGGCTGGTCACGGGCGGCCACAATATCTCGTCGGGGCGCAACAACGCGGTGCGCGAGGCCAGCGGCCCGCTTATCGCCTGCACCGACGCCGGGCTAACTCTCGACCCAGGCTGGCTGGCGGCGATTGTGGCCCCGCTTGAGGCGGGCGCGGCTGACCTGGTCGGCGGCTTCTTTCAGCCCGCGCCGCGCAGCCTGTTTGAGTTGACCCTCGGCGCGGTGAACTACCGTGAGCTGGCGGAGATCGACCCGGCGACGTTCATGCCCTTTGGCAACTCCATGGCCTTCCGCAAAGCGCTCTGGGCGCAGGTGGGCGGCTTCCCCGCGTGGCTGAATCACTGTGAGGATCTGGTGTTCGCCCGCGAGGCCGAACGGCAGGGCTTTCAGCGCACCTTCGCGCCAGCGGCGGTGGTCAACTTCCAGCCCCGTAGCTCGCTACGAGCTTTCGCACGCCAGTACTACCTGTACGCACGCGGCGACGGGATGGCGGGGCTGTGGGGCAAGCGCCACGCTGCGCGCTACCTCACATATATGGGCGGCGCTGGGCTGCTGGCGGGGGCCATGCGCTGGCGATGGGCGCGGCTGCCCGTCGCAGCCCTGGTGGCAATCGGCGCGGCGGGCTACACACGCGGGCCGTACCGGCGTCTATGGGGTCGTCTGCGGCACCACCCGGCCCACGAGTGGGTCTACGCCTTGGCGCTCGTGCCCGTCATCCGCGTCGTCGGCGACGTGGCGAAAATGCTGGGGTACCCGGTGGGGCGGTGGGGCGGGGGGCGACGGGGGGCGTAAGGGACAAGGGGACGGGGGGCGTAGGGGACAAGGGGACGACGGCAGTGTCCCCTACGCCCCTTGTCCCCCCGTCCCCTTGTCCCCCCGTCCCTCGTCTACGCCACCCCCGGCTTCCCCTTATTAATGTAATACTCGCGGGTGTACTCCTCAAGGGTTTGCAGGCGACCGAGGCGCAGGATGCGGCTAGTCTCCGTCATATCGCAAGACATCGCATCGTAGCTGAACTCCAGCAGCTCCATAATCCCAGGGGCCGACGGCATAAAGGGCTGCAGCGCCCAGCCGAGCGCATTCATCAGCCAGATCGGGAGGTGCAGCGGGCGGATTTTGGTGCCCCAAATGCGCGACCAGATCGCGACCATCTCGTTGAAATCGAGGTGCTCGCTGCCGCCAAGCTCGAAGGTACGGTTAAGCGCCTCGGGGTTATCAAGCGCATTGAAAAAGGCCCGCGACACATCGGTCATAGCGAGCATCTGGGTGCGCTTCTTGCCCGAGCCAAAGATGGGGAAGACGCCAAAGCGCTCGACCAGCGGCTCACCGCGCTGAATAATCTCGTAGAACAGACCGCAGGGGCGAAAAATCGTATAGGGGACGCCGCTGTTCTGAATGGCCTCCTCGGCCATCAGCTTGGCCCAGACGAACTTATAGCCCACGGGGTTGCGCGGAAAAAGCGTGCTGGTGAAGATAAACTGCTGGCAGGTGCCGGACTTCTGGGCAGCGTGCAGCAGATTCAGCGGCCCCTGGTACTCGGCCAAGCGGCGCGCCTCGGGGCGGCGGTCGTCGCCAGCACTGGTGGCGCAGATCACGTGGGTGGCGCCACGACAGCCCAGATCGAGGCTGGCCTGGTCGCGCAGGTCGCCGCGAATCAGCTCAGCGCCGAGCTTGCGGAGCGGTTCAGCCTTGGCCATGGAGCCGGGCCGTACCAACACCCGTACCGGCTTGCCCTGCTCGCGCAGCATCCGCACCAGCGTCTGCCCCAGCGTCCCCGTGCCCCCAACAATGAAGATCATGACCGTTTCCCTTCGCACATCGCCCGCGACCTTTGTCGCGGGCGCAAGTATAGTACTCTTTTCCCTAGCGTTCTCTCGCAGGTACTCCGTTTGTACGGGCAATCCGTACCGGCGGGACTACCACCGCCGCTATCCCATTGCCGAAGCGTTTGGGACTACGTGTCGCGTTCCTGTCGGTGGATGTCTCGTGGCCCATCACGGGTGTGTTGCGAGACGACCGGGTGATGAACGCACATCATTGTACGGCACGCATGCGTTGGCGTGCCAACCACCCCAATGATGTCTTGTGTCGGTGCAACGCACGAGCGTGCGTATCGGTTACTATAGTACGAATGAGCGATACTGTCAAGGCGTAGAAAACGCGAGCGAACACGGCAAACCGCGATAGTTCGTACAAACGTAAATGACACCATAGCCCGGCGCAGCGCTTTGACTTATATGTATGGACATATAAGCAACAGGCTTGTATAATGGGTATATTCAGCCCTTGCAGCGCCCAATGTAGTGGCCTGTAGCCTAGAAAGCCTGTTGCGATGCCCTATCGCATCACCCGTCACCCCGAGCAACTCATCTGGATTGTGGTGGACGGCCACATGTCTATGCACCACGCTGAGTGCTATCTCCACGACGTGTGGGAGTTGCTCGATAACAGCACGACCCCACAGGATCTTCTGGTTGATGGTCGGCAGATCACGAACGCCGATCCAGGCGCACGCCAACGCACCGAGCAAGTTGCCCACCATCCCAATTTGGGCCACGTAGCGTTCGTCGTCGGCGACCTGCACCTGCTGCTCCTCGCCCCGCTCCTCAAACTAGTCAGCGGTATCGGCCTCTTTGGCGATGATCACGCAGCCCTCGCCTACCTGCGAAGCTCACGCGGCCTGCCCCCCGTGGGCGACCTTGGCCTGCCGAATTTGCCCCCGCGCCCGACCGATACGGCAGCGCCGCCGACACACCCCACCCATACATCCGCACAGACACCGCAGCCCTTTGAACGATCAGCAGCGTCACCATCGCACATGGTCAACGCCAAGCGCTTTGTCGGTGACCAGCATCCTCGCCCGCGTGCGCTCCCGCTCCCGCCCGCCACCCGCCAGAAGGACCCGCCGCACAGCGCGTACGGCCACGCCGGAAGCGGCGACGAGGAGCCATAGGCGGGCGCGTCTGCATTGCTGCGGCCAGCGGAACCTACACTCGTACACGGCGGCGGACATGCGCGGCAGGTTTGGTACCACGAAGCACACGAAGGCCGAACCGCGTGCGGCTGCGCTCCGTGCCTGACGAGAATCACCGCGCAACCCAACAGGAATTTCCAGAAAGCTGGACTAGTTGAGTCAGGCGGGCGGCGCACGCCGTACGAGGTGTGCGCCGCCCGCCTATTTTTGCTGAGCGCCGGTGCCAACACGGGACAGTTTCGGCACACCTAGCGCTTTCTAACGCGCTCGAACTGAAACCTGAACCCCAACACCTGAACCCTTGTCCGACGCCTAATAAAAGGAACACGCCGATGGCACACATTGATGAGTGGGCAGAGCAACTGGAGGAGGCTGAAGGCAAGCTTGCCGA
The DNA here is from genome assembly GCA_903916565.1 of uncultured Oscillochloris sp. GTDB lineage: Bacteria > Chloroflexota > Chloroflexia > Chloroflexales > Chloroflexaceae > CAIWXH01. The sequence goes on from CAIWXH010000315.1 coordinate 14,274, forward strand.
GGCATACGCGATTCTGGCGGCGCTTCAGCAGAGTCTGAAGGACGAGGGGCAAAAGAAGGATGCCCAAGCGATCGGCGAGACGGTCGAGCGGCTCGCCCGTTACGGTCGGCTCTTTCAGGACATCCGTGCAAGCTGGTCTGACCCAGACCGCTGAACTGAAGGGTAGAGTTGCAAGGCGGGCCAAGCCCGCCTTGCAACTTTTGTAGGCGGAGCGAACCACCCCGATCCCGAACGAGGACTCCTATGGCCGTTCAGCCCCAAGCGAACCCGCACGAGGGGCGCCCAGACCAGACCGACAACGCGCCGCGCCGCCGCCTCGCCGCGAGTCTGCGTGCCGGGTTTCGCGCCCTACACATTCGTAACTACCGACTCTACTGGCTCGGCCAGATCATCTCGCTCACCGGCACCTGGATGCAGACCACCGCCCAGGGCTGGCTGGTGCTCCAGCTCACCCACTCGCCGCTGGCGCTTGGGCTGGTGACGACGTGTCAGTTCATGCCCGCGCTGCTGCTCTCGCTCTTCGGCGGCGTAATTGCGGATCGGGTCGCCAAATATCGCCTGATCCTCGTCACGCAGATCGCGGCGCTCACCCAGGCGATCATGTTCACGCTGCTGGTCGCGACGGGAGCGATCCAGCTTTGGCACGTCTACCTGCTGGCGCTGGCGCTCGGCATTATCAACGCGCTCGATATGCCCGCCCGCCAATCGTTTGTCGCCGAACTGGTGGGCCGCGAGCTGCTGCCCAATGCGGTGGCGCTCAACTCGCTGCTGTTCAACAGCGCCCGCGTGGTTGGGCCGGGGGTGGCGGGCGTGCTGATCGCCCAGTTCGGCGTGGCCCCGGCCTTTGGGCTGAACGCGGCGAGTTTCCTGGCGGTCATCGGCGGGCTGCTGCTGATGCGCCCCCAGGAGTTTCAGCGCACCCCGCCGTCCCGGCACGGCTCGGTGCTGGCGGGTATCCGCGAGGGGCTGGCCTACACCTGGCACACCCCCGCCGTGATGCTCATTATGATCGTGATGGCCTTCGTGGGCACCTTCGGCTACAACTTCACCGTGGTGCTGCCGCTGCTGGCGGGCTTTGTGCTGCACACCGACGCGGTGGGCTTCGGGGCGCTTTCGGCGGCGCTGGGGATTGGGTCGCTGCTTGGTGCCCTGACCATCGCCTATACCGGCCAAGTCTCGGTGCGTCGGCTGCTGCTGGGCGCGGCGGCCTTCAGCGTGCTGCTGGGCCTCACGGCGGTCGTACCTATTCTTGGGGTGGCGCTGGTGCTGCTGGCGGCGCTGGGCTTTGCGGGGATCATGTTCACCACCTCGGCCAACACGCTGCTTCAGCTCACCGTGCCCGACGCGCTGCGCGGGCGCGTGCTTAGCCTCTACTGGATGCTCTTCGCGGGCAGCACGCCCGTCGGTGCCATTCTGATCGGCACGCTCGCTAAGACGCTTGGCGTGCCGCAGACGCTCGCGCTCTGTGCGGCGCTCTCGCTGTTGGGCGTGGGCCTCGGCGCGGCGTATGGTCGGCGTACCGCGTAGGTAGGCGCGTTATAATGGCGCATCACTTCCCACTGTGCGGAGAACGCTATGCCGACGATGATCGTAAATGGGACGCGGATTCACACCCGCGAGGAGGGGCCGCGCACCGGCCAGCTCTGTCTGCTCATCCACGGCTGGTCCAGCTCGTCGTACGCCATGTCATCCCTGTTGCCACTGTTGAGCCGCCGCTTCCGCTGTGTGGCGGTCGATCTGCCAGGCTACGGGAACTCGGAGCGCCTGCATGGGCGAACGACGATTGCTCGCTACGTCGAACTGATGGGCCGCCTGGTGCGTGACCTGAGCGATAGTCCGGCGGTGGTGGTGGGCCACTCGATGGGCGGGATGATCGGCATTTCGCTGGCCCTGCGCTACCCGCAACTCGTTGACCGCCTCGTGCTGCTCGGCCCGACGATCAGCGGCAAACTTTCGGCCTGGATCAACTACGCGATCTCGCCGATCACGATGCTTGAGCGCCACGCCATCGCCAGCCAGGTGGTGGCCGGGCTGGAGCCGTTTATGCTCAAGGTGACCGACCGGCTGATGCGTCCGGCCTCCTTCGCCGAACGCAGCGCGATTAGCCAGACCGACTACGAGCACCTGCGGGCCGACGCCCGCCGCCCCGGCCAGGGCCGCGTGCGCGCCGAGTGCTACTGGGCCATGCGCGAGAACGACCTGCGCGGTCGGCTGACCCAGCTTGAGACGCCCGGCCTCGTGATCTGGGGCGCTGAGGATAATACGGTGCCGCTGCGCGATGCCGGGATTGTGGCTGATGAGTGGCGCGGCGTCGATCTGCGAATTGTGCCCAAGGCAGGCCACTGGCCCCAGTTCGAGACGCCAGTCTTCACGCAGCGCGCGCTCGCCTCGTACTTGGCCTTGCCCCTGGTTTCAACCCGGCTTGAGGACTCGTCCAACCCTGATGAGATCACGGCACGCGCCGCCGCGTTTCTCGGCCACTCGGACATCGGCTCGGGCCTGAGCCTGGCCCAGCGGACGCGCCTAGCCGCCCAGTGCCGGATCCGCATGTACGCGCCGGGTGACCTGATCGGCCCGGCAAACGAGGAGTGTACCGACCTCTATATTGTGCAGAGCGGCTCGGTGGAGATCTGGGCAGAGCCGGGGCTGGACAGTCCGGCGCGCCAGTTGACCACGGTGCTGCCCGGCCAGGTGACGGGCGAGATGGCCCTGCTTGATGGGGGCCGCCGCAGCGCCGGCCTGATGGCCGGCCCCGAGGGCGCGAGCATCCTGGTGCTGCGCCGCGACCGGCTGCGAGCCTTGGTCGAAGATGATCCCGCCCTTGGCAACGGCGTGATCTGGAATCTTGCCTCGACGCTGGCCCTGCGCCTGCGCCTGAGCAACTTCCAGCTCCAAATTCTCGCTGACGAACTGCGCGAGGCCCAGGTCTGATCAGACAAGGTTTCAGGTGCTAGGATCGATACTTTTCAGGGGGGGGCCCGAGCGCATTCTGATGCGCCTCACACATGCGTCGGCGCTTGGTTCCCAGCCTCTTCGGCGGCGCGCTTAATATTCACCAGCGGCAAAATGGCGAGGCCCGCGATGAAGAAGACCATCAGCGAGACGAGCGCAACGCGGTAGCTGGCGGTGAATTGGTAGGCCAGGCCGAAGAAGAGCGGCGCCAGCCAGCTTGTGCCGCGCTCGCTAATCTCGTAAATGCTGAAATACTCGGCCTCCTGCCCCGCCGGGATCATCAGCGAGAAGACCGAGCGACTGAGCGCCTGACTGCCGCCCATCACCACGGCGATCACGGCGGCGAGCATGAAGAACTGGGCGGGCACGCCAGCGGGCATGAAGTAGCTGTAGATCACCACGCCCGTCCAGATCACCAGGCTGAGCATAATCGCCTGTTTCGCGCCGATGCGCCGGGCCAGCATGCCGAAGGCCAGCGCGCCGAAAAACGCCACGAACTGCACCATCAGAATCACCTGGATCAGCACGCCCTGGTCGAGCTTCAACTCTTCAGCCCCAAAGACCGAGGCGAGTGCAATCACGGCCTGGATGCCGTCGTTGTAGAGCAGATACGCCGCCAGGAAGAGCAGCGTCTGCGGATAGTGGCGGATCTGGCTGACGGTGTGCCCGAGCTGCCGGAAGCCCACGGTCACAAAATGCTCACCCGGCGGCAGGCGCTTGACCGCACCGCGCCGCCGGATGCTTAGCAGCGGAATGATGGTGAAGAGGCCCCACCACAGGCCCGCCGAGGCCAGACAGATTCGCACCGCAACGTCCGTGGGAATGCTCAGGGCGGCGCGGCTGTTGTAGAAGAGCAGGTTCACCAGCAGCAGCAGCCCGCCGCCCAGGTAGCCCACCGCCCACCCTTGCGATGAAACCGTGTCGCGGCGGTCGGGGCTGGCAATCTCGGGCAGAAAGGCGTGATAGAAGACCACCGAGGCTCCATAGGCCAAGTTGGCGATCAGAAACAGCACACCGCCGAGGAGATAGTGATCGCCCTCGACGAAGTACATGCCCAACGTCGCCCCGGCACCGACATAGGCAAAGAGGCCCATCAGAAACTTCTTGGCCTGCGAGTAGTCGGCGATGGCGCCCAGGACGGGCAGGAAAAAGACCTGGAGCAACACCGACAGCGAGACCATATAGGGGAAGAATGAGCCTGCCGCCACCGGGATGCCAAGGGGGTAGACCAGCCCATTGCTATCGGCGGCGGCCCGCGCCACGCTCGTCAGGTACGGCCCCAGAAAGACGGTGACGACAGTCGTGATAAAGCTCGAATTGGCCCAGTCGTAGAAGTACCACCCGATTTGCTCGTGGCGGTCGTCAATGCTTGGTGGCGGTGTGGCCGTGGTTTGGGCGGTCATGTCAAGCTCCATGTGAAGGTGGGGAGATGGGGAGATGGGGAGATGGGGAGATGAGGAGATGGGGAGATGTCGCGCACACCTCTACACCTCTACACCTCCACACCTCTGCATCTCAAAGGTTGGTGAGGATGTCGAGGCTCAGGGCGCTGAGCGCGTGGGCCACGGCGGCGGCGGTGACCTTGCCGGTTCGCAGAAACGTCCAGCCAGCGGCGGCCCCAATGGTGAGGCCAAAGAGTGCGCCGAGCCAGCCGCCTTTGAGCATGCCCAACGCGGCCCAGCCGACCGTCGTGACGACCAGGGCAACCCAGGCTGCGGTCGCGCCCATCGTGGGGGCCAGGGCGCGGGCCAGTCCGTTCTGGATGCCGCCGCGCAGCAGGAGTTCGGTGGGCAGCGCCGTGAAGAAATAGCTGCTCACCGCCGTCAGGATCAGCCCGCCCGCCGTGGGCGTGCGCGCCGTCAGCCCAAACACGCCCGTGGCGAGGCCCAGCGCCAGCAGTACGGCGCCAGCGCCTAGACCAGACAGCCCCGCGTCGCGCAACTCGCGCCCGCTGAGGTGCCAGGTGAAGCCAACGCCGGGCCAGCCCCGTAGCGCGAAGAGCAACAGCAGCAGCGGCACGCTCGCCAGTTGGAAGAAGCCGACCAGCCCGCCCTGCTGCGGCAGCGTAAGTTTTGGCAGCAGCCCCAGCCCCAGCGAGACGGCCAGGTAGCCGAGGCCGACGGCATCAAACACGGTGGGCTGGCGGCTCTCTTTGGTGAAGATCAGCGCCAGCGCTGGCACGCCCGCGAAGCAGCAGGCGGCGATCAAGCCAGTGAGATTCAGCTCGCGCACGGCGACCGCGTAGGCGAGATAGAGCGCGGGCAGCAGGGCGAGCAGGGGCAGCCCGGCGCGCAGATCGCGGCGCACCACGCGCCCCAGCGCATCGTACAGCGCCGCGCACCCCGGCAGGGTCGCCCCGGCGGCGAGCAGCGCAAACCCCGTGAGGGCGGCCCAGCGCTCGGCGGGCGGCATCGGCGTGGCGCTACTGGCAAAGGCGAAGACGCCCACCAGCAGCAGGCAGCCCACCATCGCCGCCAGCAGCCCCTCGGGCAGCCCGAAGCCGTCGGTTGGGTAGCGTTCGTCACGTTCACGCGACACAGGATGCTCCAGATAGAGATGGGGAGATGGGGAGATGGGGAGATGTTTGAGATGGGGAGATGGGGAGATGGGGAGATGGGGAGGTGGGGAGATGGGGAGATGGGGAGATGGGGAGATGTCGCGCACACCTCCCCATCTCCACACCTCCACACCTCCACACGGCCCTACAGCACCTTCAGCGGCGACAGCAGCCCTGGGCGCTCCTTGTTCGCGGCGACAATCGCCTCCTCCGAGCCGACGACGGCGATGATGCCCTTTTCGCGTGCGACCTCGGCGGCCTCGGCAAGGGCGCGGAAGTCGGCGGTGCTGGCGTCGAGCAGTTGCTCACGAATCTGCTGACGCCACGCATCGGTGACGCCGGTCAGGTGGCGAAAGAAGGCCGTGTAGCCCTTCGCATCGGGCAACTGGTAGCCGTCAATGTCGCCAATCGTGCCGATGATGCTGCGCTCGACCGTCAACGGGTCGAGGCTCACCCCGCGCAGGAAGTCGGCGGTGCCGTCGAAGACATCGAGCGTGTGCAGCAGGTTCGGGTCGCGGTACGAGCTGGACGCAAAGATGCCGGTCGAGCGGTCGAAGCTACAGCTCGCGCCGTAGGCTCCACCCTGCACACGAATTTTCTCCAGGTAATACGAGATGTTCAGGAAGCGGGTGACCGCGCTGGCGGCGCCGCCCACGCTCACCCCGGCGGCCCGCAGGTTGGCGGCTTTCGCCACATAGTTGACCGTGGCCGGAATGATTAGCCCCTCGCCGGGGCCAGCCTCGGCCAGGTGCCAGGTCGCGGGCGTGTAATCCGCCGTGGGCAACTCGGCGATGAAGGCGTCAAGGGCGGGCGCGACCACCTTGTAGCCAGCCTCGTCGAGGGTAAGGTTCGCCAGCAGGGCGCCCCGATTGACCAAGTGGCGGCGCACGGACTCAAGCTGGGCCAGCACACTCGGCCAATCGTCGGCGATGCGCTGCTCAAGCTCGCGCAGGAAGAAGAGGCTCTCGATGCCGCCCATCTGCTCATCGGCCCACTCCGAGGCGTCGAGGCGGGCGGCGACCCGCAGGCGGGCGTAGGCGTTACCGCTCGGCACCAGCGACGACTCTTTGCCAGCGCGGGCGCGGGTGACAATCTGCCGAAAGCGCTCCTGGTCGTCGAGGCGCACCGTCAGCAGGATGTCGCGCATAATCGCCAGCAACTGCGGTACCTGGGCCAAGGTGGACTTGCCGCGCACCATGAAGCGCCCCAGGTAGTCGCCGCTCTGGAGGTGCGAACCGCTGATCGGCGAGGCCCAGACGCCGCCGGTCTCGCGCCCAATGCGCTGCACCAGCCGAACGAAATCCTCCTCGGCGGTGCCCATCTCGGTCAGCGCACGGGCGAAGAGCGGCGCGAAGGGCAGCAGCGCGGTCGGCAGGGCGCGTAGGTCAAAGGCCAAGTCGAGGTAGACAATCCCATTGGTGAACAGGTCGTGAAAGAGCAGCGGGGCGCCGCCGCTCTCGCGCAGCTCGCTGGGGAGCAGCTTGCTCTGGCGGTCAAGCGCGCCGATGCTCAGGGTCGGAATCTGCGCCAGCGCCTCGGGGCTGTCCGGCTCCTCTTGCAGCCGCTTGAGCGCCTCGGTCGCGACGATGAGCTGCTCAAGCTCGGCCTCGCTCATGCGCTCGCGGGCGGCGGCGAGGCGGGCCAGTTCGTCGGCGGCTTCGCGCTCGGCCTGCTCGGGGTCGGGGCGCAGCAGCACGCGCACGCGGTGGGTATTCGTCAGCAGCGTCTCGCTGATCAGCGTCTCGAACAGGCGCTCGCCATGCTCAACCGCAGCCCGGATCGCGGCCAGCGGCGCCTCGTAGCGCAGGTTCGCCAGCGGGTCGCCATCGTAGAGCCAAGTGCCCATACTCCGCAGCATCAGGCTGAGGCCACGCGGGAACGAGCCGGTGTTATTCTCGCGCAGCGAAAACTCGACCGTGTTGAGCGCCGAGGCGATCTGCGCGGGGTCAATCCCTTCGTCGGCAAGCTGGCGCAGCGTGGTCAGAATCAGCGCCTCGACCTTCACCGCATCGTCCGGGTCAATGCCCTTGAGGCCGACCGCGAAGGTGTGCTGAAGCTGGCCGTCGTTATAGCCACCGCCGGTCAGGCTCTCGCCGAGGCGCGACTCAAGCAGGATTTTGTAAAGCGGGGCGGCGGCGGTGCCCAGCAGAATGTAGCTCAGAATATCGAGGGCGAGCACGCGGGTCACATCGCTCTCTTCGCCGACCATCCAGTTGACGGTGACCATACCCTTCTTACTGGCGCCGTCGGCGGGCGCGCTGTACGTCTCCTCGGTGCTGCGCGGGGCGGCGAAGCGGGCCTGGCGGCCAATCTGCGACGGGCTGGCGACACGCTCAAACTGCGCCAAACAAGCGTCGAGAATGACCAGCCGCTGCGCGGGGTCGTCGTCGCCGTAGAAGAAGAGGCGCGCATTCGACGGGTGGTAGAGTGTCGCGTGGAACTGCTTGAACTGCGCGTAGGTGAGATCGGGGATGTGCTTCGGGTCGCCGCCAGAGCTGAGGCCGTAGGTGGTATCGGGGAAAAGGGCGCTCTGTCCAGCCCGATACAGAATGTACTCGGGCGAAGAGTACTGGCCCTTCATCTCGTTAAAGACCACGCCGCGAAAATTGAGCGGGTCGCCCTTCTGGGTCAACTCGTAGTGCCAGCCCTCCTGCTGCAGTGTCTCGGGGCTGATCAGTGGAAAGAAAACCGCGTCGAGGTAGACATCAACCAGATTATAGAAATCGGTCAGGTTGGTCGAGGCGACCGGATAGGTCGTCTTATCGGGGTAGGTCATCGCGTTGAGAAAGGTCTTGACCGAGCTCTTCACCAATTCAAAAAAGGGCTTCTTCACCGGGTACTTGCGCGAGCCGCAGAGGACGGAATGCTCAAGGATATGGGCGATGCCAGTATGGTCAGCAGGCGGCGTACGAAAGGTCACGCCGAAGCACTTATTCTCATCATCGGTCACCAGCGAGAGCAGCTCGGCGCCGGTCTTCGCGTGACGGTAGAGCAGGGCGCGGGCATTGAGTTCGGGGATCTGCTCATCACGCAGTAGTTCGAAGCCGTGGGTCAAGGTCATGGAAATCCTCCGCCTATCGGTGTGCCGGTGGGGCTGAATTTATTGTACCAGAAGGCGCCCCTTCGGCGAACCCTTCGGGGCCACCAGCAATGCTGCTGTCGCCGGAGGTCGTACACAGCGGACGAGCGCCGGAAGTGATTGCCAGGCGCCAGACGACCCTTGATGCTACCTACACGGCGCACCCGGAGCGATTCCCGCGCGGTCGCCCGCTGGCGCCCCAGCACTGCTGAACCCACGCCTGCCAGCTCAGGGGTTCTGTCGGCGGCGGCCCCGGCGTCAAGGGTTCCAGACGCGCCGCTACACAGATTCGCCAAGCTGGCGCAGGAGGGCTTCGGCCTCAGCCTGCTCTTTACGCATGCCGAGGCGGCGGAAGAGGTCGAGGGCCTGATGCAGCCGATCTAGCGCAGACTGCCGATACCCTAAATCGATGTCAATTCTGGCAAGGTAATACAGTGCACGGGCATTAAGGGAAGCGGAAATATTTAATCACGTCGCCTCTGCGCGCGGCGTGATGGTCACAAACCACTTGCCCAAGCGCGGGTCGCGGGTCACGCGCTGTTCGACGGCGGCCATTGCCTCCTTGGTAAGCTTGACACCGGTACGATATAGCAATCCTACAGGGGTTGTTGCGCGCCCGCCCGGTGGCTGAAGCCACGGGCTACGCGGTGCGAAGGCCGCCTGCGCGGCCTGGACGAGCCTGCGAAGGCAGGCTTCGCCGATCAAGCGCCGGGGACTTCAGTCCCC
>CAIWXH010000316.1 GCA_903916565.1 uncultured Oscillochloris sp.
GCAAGGCTGATGCAAAGTCACGCTAAACCCCTCACCCCCGGCCCCGCTCCCACAAGGGGAGCGGGGAGATTCCGCAGCAGGATGCGTTCGGCTCCCCCTCTCCCTTTATGGGAGAGGGGGCAGGGGGGAGAGGGCAGGTGCGGCAATCGGACTTTGCAACCGCCATGCTTGGGTGAGGGGCGGCGTTTGACGCAAGCCAGGGTCGCCCGTACTATGGGCCAGGGCGAAGCGTGGCGTGGGTATGGCCCGCGCCACCATTATGTGGAACATCTATGTGGCTGATCGTTGGCCTGGGCAATCCCGGCGCACAGTACGCACACACGCGCCACAATATCGGCTTCGACGGCCTTGACGCGCTGGCCGCCAGTCACGGGCTGGAGTTTCGCGGCAAGCGCGCCAACAGTCTGCTGGCCGAAGGGACGCTTGCCAGCCAGCGGGTGGCGCTGGTCAAGCCCCAGACGTTTATGAACCTCAGCGGCCAGGCCGTCGTGGCACTGTGCGGCTGGTATAAGCTCGATCCGGCGAAAGAACTGCTGGTGGTCTATGACGATATGGACTTGCCGTTTGCCAAGCTGCGCTTCCGCGAGCGGGGCAGCGCGGGCACGCACAACGGCATGCGCTCCATCGTCGGTCAGCTTGGCGGCAACGAGTTCCCGCGCCTGCGCGTGGGCATCGGTCAGGCTCCTGGCAAGATGGACGCAGCGGCCTACGTGCTGAGCCGCTTTAGCAAAGAGGAGGAGGGCGAGCGCTCGGCGCTGCTCACCACGATTGCCGACGCGGTCGAATTGGTGCTGCGCGAGGGGCTGACCACGGCGATGAACCGCTACAACCCTGCGTAAAGGACATCCTCATGATCGGGAAAATCTGTGTGGTGACGGGGGCCAGTTCGGGCATCGGGCGCGTGACTGCGCTTGAGTTGGCGCGCAAGGGGGCCACGGTTGTGCTGATTGGCCGCAGCCGCGAGCGCACCGAGGCATCTCGGGCGGCGATCATCGCCCAGAGCGGCAATCAGCAGGTCGAGTGCATCCTGGCCGACTTTAGTGCGCTTGCCACCGTGCGCGCCGCCGCTGCCGAGTTGCTGGGCCGCTATCCGCGCCTTGACGTGCTGGTCAATAACGCCGGGGTCTACGCCGAGGGGGGCCAGCGTAGCGCCGATGGCTACGAACTGACCTTCGCGGTCAACCATCTGGCACCCTTTCTGCTAACCAACTTGCTGCTCGACGCCCTCAAGGCCGCTGGCGCTGCGCGGGTGGTTAGCGTCTCATCGGTGGCCCATACGTCTGCACGCGGGGCGTTCGACGAGCGCGTCGGCCTTACCTCCGGGGGCTTTTGGGCTTACGGCGAGTCGAAGCTGGCGAACATCCTCTTCACCTACGAGCTGGCCCGGCGGCTTGAGGGCAGCGGCGTCACGGCAAACTGTCTGCACCCCGGCGTCGTTCGCACCAATCTCGCCGTCGGCTCCAAAGGGCTGTTCACCTTCTTCTTCGGCCTGATGCGGCCCTTGATGATCTCGCCCGAGCAAGGTGCCCAGACTTCGATCTACCTTGCCAGTTCGCCCGAGGTTGCGGGCGTGAGCGGCAGCTATTTCACCAACTGCCAGGCGCACGCTAGCTCCCCCGTCTCGCACGACCGTGCGCTCCAGGCCCGTCTCTGGGCGCTAAGCGAGAGGCTGGTCGCCGGGCGTTGATGTGACCAGCCAGGTAGGGCTACGTCAACGTCGCCCGCCGGGGGGCTGAAGCCCCCGGCTAGGTGTTGCGAAGCCCGCCTGCGCGGGCTCGTTCAGCCTGCGAAGGCAGGCTTCGTACCAAAAGAGCCGGGGACTTCAGTCCCCCGGCGCTGCGCGGCGTCACTCTGGCGGGATGCTCCGACGGGTCACGCTGAA
>CAIWXH010000317.1 GCA_903916565.1 uncultured Oscillochloris sp.
AGAGTATCTCGCTTCGCGACTCGAGCGATGACTTAAAGCCCGAACTCTGCTGAAGGATCGTGGCGATCCGGGCCGCGCTCGTCTCCTCGCCCGCTCGATTGACTTGAATGACCAGACGTCCGGCTAGCAGAACGGTTGCGGCCAACACCTCATCGCCAGGAGCCTTCTCGACCAACTGGGACTCGCCGGTCAGCACATGCTGATCCACCGCCCCCGCGCCATTGACCACCACGCCATCAATCGGGATGACCTGTCCAGTTTGCACCACTACCAGGTCGCCCACTTGCAGTGAGGTGAAGGGCAGCTCAACCTCAGTGTTATTGATCAGCACCCAGACCATCGTTGGCTGTTGGCTAAACACCCGCACCAGGCTGCGCTGCGAGTTATCCCTAACTCGATGGATTACCTTGAAGCTGATATTCATCAGCATCCCCGTGAGGCTCGCAATCCAAAGATTGAGGCTGACAATCAACCCCCCAACAGCCAAGGCGTCAACCGACGCCATACTCACTTTGTGCTTGATGATCAGGTCTTCGTAGGCTGTGGTGAAGAAGATCTTCCAGTTATGAAGCAGTAGTGGCAGTGCCAAGAACTGGAGCGGCGGATAGTTCAGCAAGGCAACTGAGGTAATGCCCAGGCTTGTCATTGCGATCCCTAAGCGCCGATTAAGCAGCTCCTCGCTAAAGCTAACCGTTTCACTCACCTCAATCCCATTATCTTGGGCCAAGACAGCCATTTGCTCGTGGCGGGTATCGCCGAGCAGGGGCACATAGCGCAGCACCCGCGCCAACCGTTTGCGCCGTCGTGTTGGTTGGGTCAAGATCTGCCCGAGTTGAGGCCGGGGTCGGATCTGTGCGATCAGACGGACACCTATGGCCGCAATATCCTCAGCGATTGCGGTAAAAGGCTCGGGAACCCGCGTGCTGGGTGCCAACGCAGGTTCAGTGATCAGGATCTGCCCCAGACATGGCTGTCTGATCAGGTTTGCACCCTTCTGACGCAACACCCGGATCGAGGTGACGAATGCGGTGATCATACGGGCTGTCTTCAGTCTGCTCCCATCGCTGCCGCGTTCAGCTCTTCCAACGCGAAGGCAGGCGATGGACTATAAGGGAAGCGGATCTTTATTAGGCTCTCCAGGATTTCCTGGAGTAACCCCTACATGGAGTAGGCGAAGGTGGATGCTGGGCGAAACCGGCGGTAGCCCTCCAGGTCAAGGGTACTGCATTTAGTATGATGGGTCAACGTCTATGGCTATGCCAGACTACCGGCCAGTCGCCGAGACTTGAGCCGTTAGCCAGATGGGTGTTGCGGGCACGCGCTCAAGCAGCCCAGCGCCGAAGACGCTCTCTAGCCCCAGTTCCGGCATGTGAACGTAGCCAATGTGGCAGCCGCACGTCGCGGCGCTACAGAGGCGGGGGCGCAGGGCCGTCGCAAGCTCGGGCGCGTACAGGTTGCCGAGCGGCGCTTTGATGAAATGGCAGCGGCTGATCGTCCCGTCGCCAGCGACGGCGATCACCTGCGCGCCGGTGCGACAGACATGCCCGGCGCTCGGGTGGCGCTGGTTATTGAGGGGGAACAGCGGGTCAATCGCGCTGAGAAAGGCAGCGTCGGCGGGGCTGTAGTAGTCGGCCTCGCGCTTGTAGGCGTTGACCCAGAGGTAGATGTGCGCGGGCAGCGCCGCCCGCAGCGCGGCGATCTCCGCCAGATGCTCGCGCATCCCCACTACGCCCACGCTGAAGCGCACCCCGCGCTGGTCGAGTTCGGCGCAGCGCCCGAGGAAGCGCTCGCGGGCCACCTCGGTTGGGTGATAGGTCACCCAGAGGCCGAGGCGGGTCTTGTCGCACGCCTCGACCCAGTCGAGGCGGCACGCAAGATTCGTCTGGATCGCCACCTTCGTCACCTGCGGCAGTTGGGTGAGGGCCGCAATGGCGTGCTGGTAGCGCCGCCGGATCAGCGCCTCGCCCCAGGGCGTGAAGAAGACGCCGATGCGATCACCTGCACGTCCGGCGACCCAACTGACGAAGCGCTCTAGCGCCAGCCGGTCGCGCTCGTGCGCCTCGGCGCGCTCGGTGCGCTTGGCGAAGGGGCAGTAGGCGCAGCCGTAGTTGCAGCTTGCGAGTGGCCCCCGGTAGAGGATTGAGCGTTCCACGGGTTTTTCCTTCAGGTTTCAGATTTCAGGTGCCAGGTTTCAGGCCGCCCGCATCAGCAAGTGCTGCGCGTGCCCAGACGGTAAAGCATCCACGAACCTTGCCTTAACGCAGCGCGTAGGCGGCCATCAGTCGCGTAACCTCGGCGGTGTAGAGCCAAGGGCCAATGGCGTCGGAGCGCTCTACGCCAGCGGCGGTGAGCCGGAGCCGCCCCGGTTGCGCCGTTGCCAGCCTGTGATCGACCAGCACGGCAAGCTGCGGAATTTCTTCCAGAATGTCTCGGCCAAAGCGGCGCTGGTAGGCCGCCCGATCCAGCCCCTCGGTCTGGAGGAGCGACTGGATGAGGTAGCGCCGCCGTTGGTCGTCGGGGCTGAGGGCCACGCCATAGTGCGCGGCGGCGAAGGCCGCCTCGGGTGCGCGGAGGTAGGCGGCGAGGATGGCGCGCACCCCGGACGCGCCGACGGCATATTCACTGGCATAGTGCAGCCCCCCGGTGTACGAGCGCGCCCCGCAGCCCAGGCCCACCAT
>CAIWXH010000318.1 GCA_903916565.1 uncultured Oscillochloris sp.
CAGCCTGCTAATCGCTGTCTTGGCCGCCTTCGGTCTGCGCTGGCTGGTAGAGCGCTGCGCGCCGCGTCTTCGCCCCGTGGTGAGCGCGGTCGCCCTGCTGCTGATCGCCTTCGAGTATGCGCCGCCAATCTGGCCCCACATCGCGCAGGTGGCACACCCAGCCTACGCGGCGCTGGCAAACGGAAATGGCGCCGTCCTCGACATTCCGCCCGCCGCCTTTAAGAAAGTGGCGCCGCAGCAGGCGCAGTTGCTGCACGGCAGACCGATCCTCGGTGGCTACCTGGCCCGCATGCCGAAGGTGCCGCTGGTCGAGACCGTGCCGCTCTTTCGCAAGCTCTGGTACATGGAGGCTGGCGACTTTCGGCTGCTCGGTGGTGGCCCCGACGAGACGCTTGCGGTGCTGCGCGCCTACGCCATCGGCGCGGTCGTGGTGCGCTGGGATCTGGTGCGCGAGGATCTGCGTCCGACGGTGGCGGCGCTGCTGGCCCAGGTGCTACCGGGGCGGCAACCCGACTATCAGGACGCGACGTTGAGCGTCTACAACCTCCCACTGGCGCCGGATGATCGGCGCGTCTTCGCGCTGTACGGCGACGGCTGGTACGCCGAAGAGGCGACCCAAGGGCAGCGCTGGCGCTGGATGGGCGCCGAGGGTGGGCTGCGCCTGATGAACGCCGGGCCGCAGCCCGCCCCGGTCGAGCTACAGCTTCCCCTGGCGAGCAACCACGCCCCGCAGACGGTCACGCTTCAGCTTGATGGGCAAGCCACGCCCTTCACGGTCGTGGCGCAGCCAGGAAAAACCACCGTCACCCTGCGCCTGCTGCTGCCGCCGGGCGAGACGCAGCTAACCCTGCGGGCGAGCGTGATTGTGCAGGAGTCGCCCCCAAGCGGGCGCCAACTGAGCCTGGTGCTGGTCAATCCGACCCTGCGCGTGCTGCCTTGAGGTGACGAAGGCTGGCAACGCCCCCGCCCGTGGCTAAAGCCATCGGGCGCGGGGCCGTAGCACGACAGTGCAACCGCCATGCCACGATTCGCTGGTATAGCAGTCCTATAGCAATCCTACAGGGGTTGTTGAGCGCCTGCCGGGGGACTGAAGTCCCCGGCTACGGGTACGAAGGCCGCCTGCGCGGCCTGCACGAGCCTGTGAAGGCAGGCTTCGCCAACCAAGCGCCGGGGGCTTCAGCCCCCCGGATTCAATAACCAGGATAGGATTGCTATACGCTGCCATCAGCCCGCACCGCCTCAGCTATAATGCTGCGATGAGCGACCAGATCATCCCCCGCCTCGCCCGTGAGCTAGGGTTCGAGGTGCGCCAGGTCGAGCGCACAGCGGCCCTCCTCGACGATGGCAACACGGTGCCCTTTATCACCCGCTACCGCAAAGAGGTCACGGGCGGCCTCGACGAGGAGCAGCTTCGCCGTCTCGCCGAGCGCCTGACCTATCTGCGAAGCCTTGAGGCTCGCCGCACCGAGGTGCGAACCAGCCTTGAGGTGGGCGGCCACCTGACGCCCGAACTCTCCAGCGCACTCGCCGCCGCCGAGACGCTTCAGGCCATCGAGGATCTCTATCTGCCGTTTCGCCCGAAGCGCCGCACCCGCGCCCAGATGGCCCGCGAGCGCGGCCTTGGCCCGCTGGCCGCGCTGCTGCTGGCGCGTGACGATCAGGGCAAAGCCCCCGCTCTCTTCGTGGTTCCCTTCTTGAACGAGCAGGTGCCCGACCCGGCGGCGGCCTTGGCCGGGGCACGCGACATCGTCGCCGAGCAGGTGGCCGAGACGGCCAAGGTGCGCCATGCCGTGCGTGAGGCGACCAGGCGCACGGGCGGTCTGCGCGTGGCGAAGCAGGAAGAGGCCACCGACGAGAAGGGCACCTACCGCCAGTACTACGAGTTCAGCCAGCCGCTGGCTGCCCTGCCGCCCCACCGTGTCCTCGCCATTAACCGGGGCGAGCGCGAGGGCGTGCTTGCGGTTGAGCTTGCGGCGACCCACGACGCCTTTATCGGCTCGCTTCAGCGGCGCTACGCCCCCGGCGATGGCTGGATTGACGCGGAGCTGCGCGCTGCCGTGGCCGACGGCTACAAGCGTCTGCTTGCCCCCGCGCTGGAGCGTGAGCTGCGGGCCGAGTTGACCGAGCAGGCCGAGCGGCACGCCCTGGTGATCTTCGCCGCCAACCTGCGCCGCCTGCTGCTTCAGCCGCCGCTGCGCGACCGCGTGGTGCTAGGCGTAGATCCGGGCTTCCGCTCTGGCTGCAAATTGGCCGTGGTTGACGCCACCGGCAAGTACATCGAGGGTGTCCTGATCTATCTGCACCAGGCGGATCGGGCCAAAGAGGCCATGCTGCGCCTCTGCCAAAAGTGGGGCGTCCAGGTGATCGCGATTGGCAACGGCACAGCCAGCCGCGAGACTGAGGCGCTGGTGGTGGAGGTGATTCGGGGGATGGGGGACGGGGGATGGGGGATGGGGCGAGATACCATCCAACCCCCATCCCCCGTCCCCCACCCTCCACTTCAGTACATCATCGTCAGCGAGGCGGGCGCCTCGGTCTATTCGGCCTCTGACGAGGCCCGCGACGAGTTCCCCGACCTGGATGCGACCGAGCGCGGCAATATCAGCATTGCCCGCCGCCTGCAAGACCCGCTGGCTGAACTGGTGAAGATTGACCCGAAGGCGCTGGGTGTGGGCCTTTATCAGCACGACGTTGACCAAAAGGGGCTGGCGACCCGTCTAACCGAGGTGGTCGAGAGCGCGGTGAACTACGTGGGCGTCGATCTCAACACCGCCTCGGCGGCCCTGCTCACCTATGTGGCGGGCCTCAACAGCAAAGTGGCGAAGGCGGTGGTGGCGCATCGCAACGCCAACGGCCCCTTCCGCGCCCGCGCCGAGCTGAAAAAAGTGAAGGGCTTAGGCCCACGGGCCTTCGAGCAGGCGGCGGGCTTCCTGCGGATCACCGATGCCGCCGACCCGCTCGACCGCACCGCCGTTCACCCCGAGAGCTACGGGGCGGCCCGCAAGCTGCTGGCCCGCTTCGCCGACGGCGCACCACGCCCGCTGCCCGAGGTGGCGACGCAGGTGCAGGCCGCGCTCAAGGCGGGCGCGACGAGCATGCAGGCGCTGGCCGCCGAGCTAGGCGTGGGCGAGCCGACGCTGGCCGACATCATCGCGTACCTGGCGCGGCCCGGTCGCGACCCCCGCGAGGAACTGCCGCCGCCCATCCTGCGCGCCGATGTGCTCAAGCTGGAAGATCTGGCCCCCGGCATGTGGCTGAAGGGCACCGTGCGGAATGTGGTTGACTTTGGTGCCTTCGTCGATCTCGGCGTCAAAAACGACGGCCTTGTCCACATCTCCGAGCTGGCCGACCACTACGTGCGCGACCCGCTCACGGTGGTGCAGGTGGGCGATCAGGTTGATGTGCGCGTGGTAAGCATTGACATGGCCCGTGGGCGCGTGGCCCTCAGCATGCGTCGGCAGGGGCAGAGCGCACCGACGCCGTAAAGCAACCTCGTCTATGTCGGCGGAAATGCGCGACAGGTTTTGTACCACGAAGCGCACGAAGTTCACGCAGGCCGAACCGCGTGCGGCTGCGCTCCGTGCCTTGTCGGCGGAAATGCGCGGCAGGTTTTGTACCACGAAGCGCACGAAGTTCACGCAGGCCGAACCGTATGCGGCTGCGCTCCGTGCCTGACGAGAATCACCGCGCAACCCTACAGGAACTTCCAGAAAGCTGACCCCTGACCCCTGACCCCAGACCCCTGACCCCTGAATCCTTACGAAACGTGACGCGCCGCCCGCAGATCGACAAGCGTCTGCGCGGCCTGCTCCGTAGCGCGCAAGACGCGCTCTAGCCCGGCGCGCACATCAGCATCGGTAATTTCTTCACGAAGCAACTGGGTTTCGCCCATAATCACCGTGAGATGCTGGCTAATCTCGTGGGCGGCCAGCCGCGTGGTGGCCCGCATCGTCTCCTGAAGGGCGCGCAAACGCTCGATCTCACGGGCCAACTGGCGCAGCTTATAGTGTTCGACGGCACGACTCACGGCGACCCGCAGCAGATCGTTGTTAAGCGGCTTGGTGAGGTAGTCGAAGGCACCGTTGCGTAGCGCCTCGATAGCGGTGGTCAGCGCGTCGCTGGCGGTGAAGATGATGGCGAGCGGGCTGTCGGGCAGCCCCCGCAGATCTTCAAGAATCTCGAAGCCGCTGCCGTCGGGCAAGCCCATATCGAGCAGCACGACGGCGGGATGTTCGCGGAGGAGCTGCACGCGAGCTTCGGCGACCGTGCGCGCCGCCAGAATACTGAAGCCCTCGTGACGCAGCAGCGCCGTGAGCGAGAGCTGAAGCACGACATCGGCCTCGACCACCAATAGCTGCTCTTGCATCGATGTTCCTTTCAATGGGCAGCTTTTAATCAGGAAGGCGCTGGCACGTTGGGCAGAAGAAGGTGCTACGTTGCGCGACGACGATCCGTTCAATCGCGGCACCGCAGCGCTGGCAGGGCGTACCAGCGCGGTCGTAGGCCAGAAAATGTTCCTGGTTCTGGCCGCGTGCGCCGTAGCTGTTGCGATAATTCCGCAGCGAACTGCCCTCGTAGGCGATGGCCTGGTGCAGCACCGTGCGGATGGCGGCGTGCAGGGCGGTGGCACCCGCCGCGTCAATGGCCGACGCGGGCGCAAGCGGGTGGAGTTGCGCCAGCCAGAGCGCTTCACTCGCATAGATATTGCCCAGACCAGCGATCAGGCGCTGATCAAGCAGCAGCGGCTTGATCTTGGTCCGCCGCCCCGCCAAGATGCGGGCCAGTGCAGCGGCGGTAAAGCGCTCGTCCAGCGGCTCGGGGCCGTGGGCGGCGTCGAGCGCCGCAAGGCCAGCGGCGTCAAGCAGGCGCACCCGCCCAAACTTGCGCTCGTCGTCGAAGAAGATGCGCCGGTCGTTGTCGAGCGTCAGAATGAGGTGAACGTGTGGGCGGGCCACATCGTCGGGCGCTTGCACCGTGAGACGCCCCGACATGCGGAGGTGCAGTGCCAGCGTCCAGCCGGCGTCGAGAGCGAGCAGCACCCACTTGGCGCGGCGGTGGGCGCGCAGAATCCGGCGTCCGGTGATCAGGTCAGAGAAAACCGGCGCCGGGTGCGGCTCGACCATGCGCGCCCAGTCGAGCCGCTCGACGCCGACGATTAGCCGCCCGGCCACCTGTGGCTCCAGGGAACGGGCGACGGTCTCAACTTCGGGTAGCTCAGGCATGCGCGATCCTGCTTATTCCCGCCACTGGGCCTCACCGTCGGCCCAGTGTTCACGCTTCCAGATCGGCGCAAGCACTTTGATCTGATCCATCAGATAACTGGCGGCCTCAAACGCCGCGTGGCGATGCGGGGCCGCGACGACCACCAAGACGGCGGTGTCGCCAATCGCAAGCGTGCCGACCCGGTGGTGCATGGCGATCCGTCCAATCGGCCAGCGGGCCTGGGCCTCGGCGGCGATCTGCGCGAGAACGGGGACGGCCATTTCACTATATGCCTCGTAGGTGAGGAAGGCGCTTGCGCGCCCGCCGAACTGGTTGCGCGCCACGCCCGCGAAGGTGACCACGGCACCATCGTCGGGGGTCTGCACATAGGCCACAAGCGGCGCCGGGTCAAGCGGGGCGTCGGTGATGAGAAAGGGGCGCAACGCAGCGGGCGCTTGCGCGTCGGCGCTACCACCGCTCACCGGGGGAATAAACGCGACCTCATCGCCGTCATGAAGCTCGGTCGTCGGTGCGGCGTACTGCTGATTGACCGCAAAGAGCAGGCTTCCCGTGTAGCCCGCCAGGCGTGGAAACGTCTCTACGAGCTGTGCCCAAAGTGCGCCGAGGGTGAAGCCAGCCTCAAGCGTATAGGCTTGCTCGGCGCAACCGACAATATCGCGGTGGCCTGCGAAGAAGCGCACCCGCACCGTGATCATGCACGCTCCCTAAGCTTCAGCAAATGTGGCGCGGCGGCTAAGACAAGATTCGTGGATGCTTGACTGGTTGAGCGCGTACAGGGCTTGCGGGTGCGTTCGGTCTGAAACCCGAAACCTGACACCTGAAACCTTGTCTAACCTGAATTATACCCGACACCGCTCCCGTGGGTTTAGCCGCCATCTACCCGCGTGCGCTCGACCAGCGCGCCCCGGCGGCGGGCCTGCCGAGCGATGAACCACCAGTGCATGCGGCGATTCTGGCGCGAGATGGTCTGCGCCGAGCGTCGGGCGAGCCGCCCGAGCGGGCCGATCACGGGGGTATCGAGGGCGGCCCAGCGTGCGAGCAGCAGCTTAAGCTGAACCCGGCTCCAGCGGATGAGCCGATTGCGCTTGCCAACGAGGATCACGCCCAGCACCAGGAAGATCGTCCCATTGATGATCGGCATGGGCATCCCGATCAGGCCGACCACAATCAGTACCCAGCCCAAGACGGGCCTGAGCATCAGCCAGCAGCCGAGCATAAGTGAGCGCAGCAGCATGATGGGCCACATAATATAGATAGATCGCGCCTTTGGAAGTAAGCCAAGGGTTCAGGTGTTAGGTTTCAGGCCAAACGCATGAGCAAGCTTTGCGCGTGCCCAAACGGTAAAGCATCTACGAACCCTGACTAAGCTCAACCGCAGGTATTGTCGTGCAGAAAGATGAGCCAGTATAGCATACCAATCAGGGCAGTAGAGCATAAGTAGCGCTGTCACCCAGGGCTGAGGCAACGTCGCCCGCTGCCCCCCGCCCGGTGGCTGAAGCCACGGGCTATGTGGGACGAAGGCCGCCTGCGCGGCCTCGCTGAGCCTGCGAAGGCAGGCTTCGCACCTCCAGAGCCGGGGACTTTAGTCCCCCGGCGGCGACGTTGCCTCAGCCCTGACTGCGTCGCCGTCACCCGCAGGCTCAATAAACAGCCGCTCCTGTGCCCGCAGGCTGGCGCGGTCGAGGGGCTGCATCGTCTCGATCACGGCCAGCAGTTCGGCGCGGGTGAAGCCGTAGGCGTCAAGCAGCACCTTGGCGCTCACATCAAAGGGGCCGGTAGCAGCGGTCTGCGAGCGATCCAGAAAGGCCGTGTAGCGCTGGCCCAGCCCAGGGCGCAGCGCGACGTGCCACGCACCGATTTCCAGATGCTCGCCCCCGACCATCTGCGAGCGGTTGAAGGCCAGGATCAGCCGCCGCCCGTGGCCGAGGTAGATCAGACCATCCGGGGCAGCACCGCGACTCTGCCCGCCCCAGAGCAGCAAGGCCCGCTCAACCCCGGCGGGCGGGCGCGACGGCAGCCAGAGCGGGCGTGCGTTCGAGGCCCGCAGCCTGCCCAGATCGCCCAGCGCCTCGCGGGGCACCAGGGGCACCGC
>CAIWXH010000319.1 GCA_903916565.1 uncultured Oscillochloris sp.
AAGGGGACGAGGGGACGAGGAGCGCCTAGCGGCCTTGTCCCCTTGTCCCCTTGTCCCCTTGTCCCCTTGTCCCCTTGTCCCCTTGTCCCCTTGTCCCCTTGTCCCTTTGTCCCCTTGTCCCCTTGTCCCTTTGTCCCCTTGTCCCTTTGTCCCCTTGTCCCCTTGTCTACTGAAACTCGCCGGGAGCAAGACCATGCAGTTGCCTGACGTTGCCTGGCTCGATCTGCCCACCGGCCCGCTCGCCTACCGGCGCAGCGGCACCGGCCCCCCACTGCTGCTCATCCACGGCTGGGGCGGCTCGTGGCGCTACTGGCTCGGTGCCTTCGCGACCTTAGCCGAACACCACGATGTCATCGCGCTTGACCTGCCGGGCTTCGGTGACTCGCCGCCGCCCCGTGGCGCCGCCACCCTGACCGAGCTGACCGCGATCACCATTGCCGCCGCCGACGCCCTGGGCCTTGACACGCTCTCGCTGGGCGGGCACTCGCTGGGTGCCGCGCTGGCCCTGCTCTTCGCGAACGCGCAGCCCGCCAGAGTCAAGCGCCTCGTCTTGACAAGCTTCGGGCTGCCCCGCACAGCCCAAGAGGAAATGATCTTCGCCGGGCTTCACATGCAGATGCAGGCCAACGCGGCCCTGTGGGCGCCATGGCTAGACCTCTACGCACCGTGGGTCGCCGCACTGCGCCCGTGGAATCAGAGCTTCTGGATGACGCCCCCGCTGCCCGCGCTGATTGCGGCCCGTGCCGTCTACAATGTCGCCGAGGTGCCCTACGCGGCGCTCGCCCTTGGCACTGCCGACATGACGCTGATGCACCCCCGCGTCGCCCTAGAGTCCGCCAGTTGCTCGGGCGACCCCGCCATTGCCGCTGCGGCGCGCACCACGGCGCTGCCATCGCTCGTGCTAAACGGGCGCGAAGACCCGATCTTTCCGCCCGCCGCCGCCACCGCGCTCTTCCGTGCGCTGCCCAACAGCAGCCTCGTACTCCTCGATCATTGTGGGCACGTGCCGATGGCCGAACACCCCATGCCCTTCTACAGCACGCTGGAGGCGTTTCTAAACTGAGACAAGGTTTCATCTGTTGCTGGGTTGAGACAAGGCGACCGGGAGACAAGGAGACAAGGAGATCGCTTCAGGCCGCCATCTCCCAGTCTCCTTGTCTCCTTATCTCAACCCGAAGCGAACTTCCGGCGACGTGTGCTAGAGGGAACTTTCTGCGGTGCCCCGACGTTATCCTGCTACGACAAGGTTCGCCGATAGTGTACCGTTCAGGTCTATGCAACGACCTGGCACCTGAAACCTAGCACCTGAAACCTTGTCGAACAGGTGGCGATCAGACTCTCAGTTCTGGAGCAGCACTATGCGGATCAAGCACACCTTCGGCGTCCTGGTGGTGGCCCTCTTGCTTACCGCGTGCGGCGGTCAGCAGGCGACCTCGCCGATGGCGGCACCACCGCGCACTTCGTCGTCTGGCGGCGCATCAATGCCCGCGCCGACCGCAGCCGCTAACGCCGCGCTTGAGGCGAAGCCTGCCGATGGCACCACGGCCTCGTCCGCGAACGCGCCTGCGGCCCAGCAACCCGCCGTGCAACGCCTCGTGATTAAAAATGCCACCGTCTCGCTTCAGGTCGAGAACGTCAGCGCGGCGGAGGCCCAGATTCGGACGCGCACCGACCAAATGGGCGGCTACATCGTGAGCGTGCAGACCACCGGGAGCGATGCGTACATGTCGTCCGTGGTCGTCTTCCGTGTGCCGGCGGCCCGCTTCGAGGAGGCGCTGAGCGGCGTCGAGGGGCTGGCCCGCAAGGTACTCAGCCGTACGGTCGGCGGCGAAGATGTGACCGAGGAGTATGTTGACCTTGAGTCGCGGCTGCGGAACCTCGACGCCACGCGCACGCGGCTGCTCGATCTGCTGACCAAGGCGACCCAGACCGACGAGGCGCTGCAGGTCAACCAGGCGCTCACCGATGTGCAGGGGCAGATCGAGCAGATCCAGGGGCGCATGAAGTACCTCTCGCAGAGCGCGGCCTTCTCGACGATCACCGCCGACTTACAGCCGGTGCCCCCGCCGCCGACGATTTACGAGCCGGATGGCTGGCAGCCGCTGCGGGTCGCGGGCGAGGCGCTCGGTGGTCTGGTGAACTTTGGGCAGGGGTTGGTCAACCTGGGGATCGTGCTGCTGATCTGGTCGCCGGTGTGGCTGTGTCTGCTGCTGGCGGGCCGTTGGGCCTGGCGCAGCACCGTCGGCAAGCGGCGCGCCCCCAAACTGCCCCCGGCGCCCCCGGTTGATCCGAGCCCGCCCCCCGCCTGATGTGGAGATGTAGAGGTGTGGAGGTGTCACGCACACCTCCACACCTCCACACCTTCACACCTCCACACCTCTACTTCAGCTCACCCCGCTGCTGCTGATCCGCGTGGAACTGACGCAGCAGGACGAGCGCCTCATCCAGGCTGCGGTCGCGCTCGCCCTTGCGATAGAGCGAGATGTACTGGTTGATCACTGCCGCCACGTCACGCGGGCGGGGCACATTAAAGAAGGTAAACGCCCCACCTTGGCCCGCCGTCTGCGCGATCACATCGCCGTAGCCCAACAGCGCGCTCAGAAACGTCGTCTTGTAGTTCACCGTCTGGATCGTGCCGAGGCCAGCGGCGCGGCGCTTCTCAGGCCCGAAGGGCCGCTTATTGATGTCAACCAGCGTCGTCGTCATCAGCACGTAGCGGTCGTTCCGATAGTCCTCGATCTGGTAGGCGATCCAAAGCCCACAGACGATCAGCGCCAGCACACCGACCAGCATGAGCAGGCCGGAGAGCGCAAGATTGAGCGCTGCCACGATCAGGAGCAGCACCATCACAGTGCCCGTGGTGATTAAGGGCCACAGCAACATCTGCACCATGACGATCCAATGCGGGTACCAGATGATCGTGCCCTGCGCCGCATCAATGCGTGGGTTGTCGTGCAGCAGCCAGCGCATGAAAGAGGGGATTTGGGTAACTGCGTACGGGTAACTGCGCGGCGGCGCCGCGACGTTGTCGCCGTACACCCTGGTGTTGATCAGGGTCGTATAGCTGTAGTCCGTCTGCTGCTGGAGCATCGTGCGCCGTGCGGACATAATGCGCTGCTGCATCTCCTTGGCCTCGTTCGCCGCCCTGAAGCTGATCGGTGGCCCTGCGTTCGCCGCCTGCACTGTGATGTTGCCATAATTCAGCCAGTGCTGGAGGTACGTCTCGGTGCGCGACAAAACGTTCTGGACATCCTCAAGCATCAGATCCTTCTGCACCTGCTTCTCGATCAAATGGGGGATGAGCGTCGCGCCGTTGTAGTAGATGACGCGCCGATTGGTAAGGTAGAGCGTCTCTTCGAGCAGTTCGATGATCAGGTAGAGAATGTTCACCCCGGTCACCAGGATGATCAGCAGCAGCAGCAGGTTGAAGGGGTGGAACGGCGCGGCCTGGGCCGGGTCGATCACATAGAGTTGGCCGCCCGAGGCGTGGAAGGCGATGAGGCCGATCACCACCAGCGCCATCGTCAGCAGCCACCAGCGATCCCGCTGCTGGCCCTTGGCCCCTTGGTGGCCGTGGTGGCCCTCGTGATCGACCATGCCTAAGAGCGCCCAGAGGGCCGCGATAAAGGCCACCAGCGCGCCATCGAGCCAATCGATCAGGTCAGGCGCGAACCGTGGGCCAGTGTACACAAACGTGAATCCGCCGCCGACGGCATTGTAGCTATACAGCCCGGTGGCGATCAGCAAGACGCCTACCGGGATGGCGAGGGTCGTCACGCCAGCCAGCCAGTGGTGCTGGATCGTGTGCAGGATCTCCTCGCCCTCAAGCAGGCTTAGCCGCTCATGGTGTTTGTGTTCTGTTGCCATTGGCGCCCCGATTATGCTTGGTTGGCTTGCGCGGCCGCTCTGAAGCGTAGCACACAATTCCCGTTCGCTTCAGCCTTCACGGTGATAATGCCAGGGCTACGTCAACGTCGTGCGGCAAACCCACGCCTTGCCCCTCACCCCCGGCCCCTCTCCCTCACGGGGAGAGGGGAGATTCCGCAGCAAGATGGGTTCGGCTCCCCCACTCCCTGAACGGCAGAGGGGGCTGGGGGGTGAGGGCGGGCGCGGCGGATGACGTTGCCGCCTTCACGGTGACGCTACGGGCACGAGTTGCACTGGCCCGAGTTGCACGCCGACGGCGCGGCGGTCGCTCTGGCGCGGATCTTCGGCGGCGGGTACCCACGGCTGGCTGTCGAGGCGTAGCAGCAGGGTGCCGCCAGGTGCGGGCGGTAGCCGTGCCGGGTCAAGCCTGAAGGCGTAGCTGGTGGTCTGCTCGCCCACGTCGCGGCAGCCCAGTTCAACGGGCGCGGCAAGCGCAGCAGGCCAGAGCGCCGTCTCGGGTTGCGCGCTGACGCAGACACGCGCCTGCCCCAAGTGGACGGGCCGCTGTCCACCCGCCAACGCAAGGCGTAGTTCGCTGGTGACGACCCCGGCGGGCCAGGGGAGGCGCAGCGTCGTGTCGCCGTTCGTCCAGGCATAGGCTTCGCCGGTGGCCCGCTGCTCGGGGCGATACAGGCCCGCGACCTGCGCGGCAAAATCGTTGGGCGCCAGCGGCGGCGCGCTCGTCGCCACACTGCCCGTAGCCGCAGGCACAAGCTTGTAAATGGCGAAGGGCAGGCTCAGGTGCGCGACGTTGCGGGGCTTCTGGTCGGTCAGTTGCTCGAACTCGGGCACATCGAGCGTGAAGCGGCCCGTCGGCACCAGGGCGAAACCGGGCAGCGCGAAGCTGCCGCCCGAGGCACTCAGCAGCACGTAGACCTCGCGCCCCTGTGCGCGCCAGTGGCGGGCGGCGGCGGCCAGATCGTCGGCGTACTTGCCGGGTTGGCTGCTCTTCACCGCAAAAGCGTCGAGGCCGAAGGCGAAGCGGAAGGGCGTCGCCACCAGATCTGGCACATCACGTGACTCGGCGTAGATCGGCGCACCGCCGCGCAGCAGCAGCACGTCGCGCCCCGGCACGAACTGCGCCGCCGCCTGCCCCAGTTGCGCGAGTGCGCCCGCATATTCGGTGTGCGTAATCAGCGGCTGGTTCGTCCAGAGAAAAAAGACGATCTGAAGCGCGGTAAGCGCGACCGCCAACGGACGACGGACGGCGAACCATCGTCTGCTCATTCCGCTCATTGGTCGGCGGTCGCCCGTCGCCGTCCCAGCCAGCGCCACCAGCGTATAGGCCATCCCGAGGCTGAACGCGGGATAGGTGATCGGCACGAAGCGGCGCAGAATATAGATGTAGTGCTGATCCGAGGTGCCGTAGGTCTGGCGCACATAGAAGAAGGTGCCGACGAAGGCGATCACCAGCAAGAGCCACGCGGCCCGATTCAGCCCCCGTCGCCACCAGAGCGCGTAGCCGACGAGGCCCAACATGACGCCCAGCGGCGAGAGGTACCACCCCACGCGCACGAGGTTTGCCAGCGGGATCATGTACTTGTCGTTAATCGGTGCCGGCTGCGAAGTGAGCGTAGCCGGATCTACGCGCAGTTGCTCCAGCCAACTCATCGTGGCGTACTCGTTGTACCAGAGGCTCACGGGCAGCTTGATTGGCGCACCGACGTAGCCCTGAAGGCGCAGCCAGCTCAGGCTTTGGCCGCTGAGCGGGCCAGCCCATGCGCCCCGTTCGGCCCGTAGCTGCGCGCGCAGCGTGACGGTGGCGGCGGGGTCGGCCTGCGTATTCCAAAACGGGCCAGCGGTGAGCGCCACGCCCGCTAGATTATGGGCCTCATCCACGCTCATGCGCCCCGCGCGCACATCGCCCGCCACCAGCGCCGGGTCGCGGGTGAGCGGATCGTTCCAACCGCCACGGCTGTTGAAAAAAATGTCGGCGTCGAGAATGGCTGGCCGCACGAGGTAGGCGTACCCGGCCAGCAGCAGCAGCCCGCCCGCCACAAGCGTAAGTAGCGCCCCGCTGCGGCGGGTGAGCCAGCGCTCGACGGTCAGCATGGGCGCGGGCCAGCGCCACAGGGCGACGATGGCCCCGACGGCAACCGCGACTGCGCCCAGCTCAATAACGAGGCGCATAGGGCGGGCCAGGGCGCTGTGGGCCAGAAACTCCGTGCGGAGCGCGGGCGTCAGGAAGGGCATACTCAGCAGCGCGACCAGGGCGTAATCTTGCAGCCGGTCGTGCCCGGTGTCAAAGAAATAGGCGCGGGCGATCAGGCCGATGTGCAGGCCCGCGTGCAGCAGCATCGCCCCCAGACCCAGCGCCAGCGCGGTGTGGCACTCGTCCCAGCGCCGCGTAACCCCCACGTACAGCAGATAGACCAGCACCGGCAGCAGCAGAAAAAAGTCGAGCCGCGCCAGCGCCACTTGGCCGATGGCGATACCGGCGAGGAGGCCGGATGACCAGCGTAAGACGGAGGACGCTCGCGCTGCGGGGGCGGCTTCTTCCACAAACATGCCAGCAAAAAAGTACAGTCCGGCGAAGATGAGGAACTGCGCCGTCGTCTCGGCGGTTGAGTAGCGGCCAAACCAGATCTGGGTGCCGTTGAGCGCCAGGAAGATCATGGCGAGCAGCCCGACCCACGGCCCGGCCAAGCGGCGTCCAAGCATCCCCACGCTCCACACAGCCAGCACGCTGAGCAGGCCGGGGGCGAACAGGCCCAGGTACGGCCCGCCGATGGCGGTGAGCAGAGCGATCCATGCGGGCAGCAGGTGCAGCCCTTGGGGCACCACGAGGCCCGCCGGTAGCTCGCCCTCGTAGACGAAGAAGCCCGCGTTACGCAGGCGCGTGGCGATATAGCGGTCACGGGGCTGGCTAATCAGATAGTTCGAGATCGCCTGGCTGGCTGGCCCAGCCACGCTCGTGTCGGCGCTCTGTGCCTCTTGGCCCCACTGCGCCAGCAGCGGGTCGTGCTGCACGAGGCTGCCCGTGCGGGCGATGGCAAAGCC
>CAIWXH010000320.1 GCA_903916565.1 uncultured Oscillochloris sp.
ATGCACCGTCTCCTCGGTCAGCACGCCCGCATCGGCGAAAATCACGGGCCGGATGGGTGCCTCGCGCCGCCAGTCGGTGAGGCTCTGGTTGGCGGGGCGCGGAGTCCGCAGCGTATCAAGGGTTGCATTCCAGCTCGGGTCTGCGGCCACCCGCTCATTCAGTGCGGGCATCAGCCAGATCTCCTTCCCGTTCGCATCTGTCGCGTGCTGAAGCGGCGGTGCTTTGAGCATACCCAGGGCGCAGGAGAGTGCTTGGCGAAACGACGCCTCATCGAAATCAATCCATGTGTGCGCCTTGTCCAGCAGCGTCTGGCAGCGTGCGATCTGTGCGTGAAGATCACGCTCCCGCTCGCGGCATACCTCCAACTCATCCGTCACCATCGTCCGGCGCGGCGCATCCAAGTTGGCCTGCTCCAGCTCGCGCACCAGATCCACCACATCGCGGTGGCGGATTCCCTGACGTAACCGGCGCTCACTATCATCGTCAATCACCTGGGAGAGACTGCCCAACTCGCGCTTAATCGTCTCGGTCTTGCGCACCAGCACCTCCAGCACGCGATCCTCAACGCGCTGCGGCAGCACAAAATAGTGACAGCGCACTTCGGGTTCCGGCTGGAGCTTGCGGTCAATCCGGCCATTGCGCTGCTCGATGCGGCCAGGGTTCCAGGGCAGATCGAAGTGGAACAGATCGGCACAATGGGCCTGGAAATTTAGCCCCTCGCGGGCCGCATCAGTCGCCAGCAAGATGCGCAACGGATCGTGGGCCGGGTCGCTATTAAAGCGGCGCTGGATCTCCTGGCGGCGCGTGCTGCTGGTCAGACCATCAATCACCTCAATCCGCTGGTCAGCCTGGTCGCTGCCCTCAATCGCCTGCGAGAGAAGAGAGAGCAGGTATCGCTTGGTGCCCTCGCGGTTCTCGGTAAAAATCAGCACCCGCCGGTTATTCCAGTGCGGGGGCGGGCCACCAGGTGACTGGCCGAAAGGCGGCAGGTCGGGGCAGAGGTGCGTGCGAATCCACGTGATCAGGTACACCATCTTGACATCCGGCTGGTCGCGGTGCTGCTCCGCGATCCGCTGCATCTGGTCAAGCAGCGCCTGCTCCTGGCGGCGCAGATCATCGGCGTAGGCCGACTGCGGTGCGCCCGCCTCAGTGGCAGCGGTGACGGCATCCACCTCCGCGATCTCTGCCGCCTCCGCCTCGGCGTCCGTCCAGAGACCGCGCTCATCATCGGCATCGGGCGCGTGGGTAAACGTGATCGCGGCATCATCCGCCGCAGCGGTCGCCGCATCCTGCTTCGCCCAATAACGGGCGACCGTCGCCCGATGCACCTTCAGACTGCGGGCAAATGCCTCGATAGACGAGAGCAGACGCTGCTGAAGCCCCACCGTCAGCAGACCGGCGGCGGCCTGGGTGCGGCGTGGCGCATCGGCGA
This sequence comes from uncultured Oscillochloris sp., assembly GCA_903916565.1. Classification (GTDB taxonomy): domain Bacteria; phylum Chloroflexota; class Chloroflexia; order Chloroflexales; family Chloroflexaceae; genus CAIWXH01. The sequence continues at coordinate 1,434 of CAIWXH010000320.1, forward strand.
AGCGCTGATCACGCAGGGTGCAGTATTGATCGAGAAGCTGCGACAGCACCAACTCCGGCGTATCGGCGGGCAGATTGTCCAAAGTAATCCGCACCACCTGACGCAACGGAAAACCACCCTGCACCGCCCGAATATCCTCCTTCAGCCGCCGCACCATCACCGCGTCGAGGGCTTTCTTCCCGCGCACCTTCACGCCACGGGTAAAGCGGATCGGGTCAAGCAACTCCAGCAACGTCGAGAAACTGTTGGAGTGGCCGTTGTGCGGGGTCGCAGAGAGAAACAGGCGATGCTCAAAGCGACCGGCCACGTCGCGGATAGCCTTCGTAAAGCCCGACTCGATGCCATAGCGACCACCAGAGGATGGGGCTGCATGGTGCGCCTCATCCAGCACCAGCAGGCTCCCAGGCGAGAACGAACCCAGCCACGCCCGCAGCGGATCGGCGTAGGTCGGGTCGCCCAGCAGGTGATGAGAGATCAGGAAGCGGCTATGCGTGCGCCAGGGATTAACGCCGAAGCCGCGCTCACGGCGCATGCGCGTCAGGTAGGCGCGATCCAGCACCACAAACAGCAACCCGAAGCGATCCTCAAGCTCAGACTGCCACTGCTCCAGCACCGAGGGCGGCGCGGCCACCACAATCGTCCGCACCTTCTTGCGCAGCAGCAACTCGCGCATAATCAGCCCCGCCTCAATCGTCTTCCCCAGGCCGGTATCATCAGCAAT
>CAIWXH010000321.1 GCA_903916565.1 uncultured Oscillochloris sp.
TCGGCGTCACCACCGAGACGCTGCGCCTGGGCCAGCCCCCAAAGGTCGAGTTTGGCGGCACGGAGCGCCTCGTGGGCCAGCGCTGCCACGGCGTCTGGATCGCTAGACGCGCCCGCAAGCGCGTGCAAGGCAAGCTCGACGCCGGGGCCGGTTGCGGGTCGCGCCTTCAGCCAAGCGACCGAGCGGGACAACTGGGCGCGAAAGCCGCCCGCGTGGGCGGTGTGCCCCGCACGGGCGAAGGCCAGCACCGCCAGCACGGTGGCAAGCTCGTCGTCAGCCCATGCGCCGCTGACGTTTTGCGTGCGGGCCAGAAAACGCAGCGCCGCCGCAGAGCGTTCGGCGGCAGGCACGTCTGCACGACGCGGGGCGGCTGACTCTTTGGCAGAGATCGGCGCAACGCTCGCCGCAGGCGACGGGGGTGCCATCGGCGCGGGTGTGGGCATCACCGTGGCGGCATCGGTTTCCTCCGCACTGCCCAGCAGGCTCTTGAAAAACTTCTTGGCAATGCCCGGTGCCTGCTTAGGCGCGGCAGCGCGTGAGCGGCTTGGGCTTGCGAGCATCGGCATGCCAGTCGCGAAATACGCGACTGACGGCGGCGGCCCTTGTGCTGCCAAATCCGTCTCGAAAGCGCCGCGCTGCGTCCCGGCGGGCAGATGCACCGGCACCAGCACCCGCGTCTTGGCCCGCTGGCCCTGGCGCTCCGACGCCTCCTCGACGGCGACAAACGCGGTGTAGGCGCTCAACAGCCCGTGTTCCAGCGCCAGCGCCTTCGCCTCCGCCTCAAGCGCAGCGGCGCGGCCCCGATCAAGGCGGGCCGCATCTTCAAGCGCAGCGAGGCGGGCGCGCGCCCAGAGCTTCGGCAGCGCCGCCCACGCCCCGTGGCGGTCAGGTGTGGCAACGGGCAAGCTCACCTCCAGGCGTTCGCTAAACGTGCCATTCGCGGTGCGCCCGCTGATGGTCACCGTGGCCTGTTGGTCGCGTGAGCCGGTGTAGCGAGCCAGCAGCACCAGCGGCTGCCCCGCGTAAAGGTCGGGCAGCGGCTCGGGGAGGACGTCAGTCACAGCGGCGCCGCCCCAAGCGACGACCAGATCGCGCACCAACGGCAGCGCAGCCCGCCGCTGGAAGCGCTGCACCGCCGGCTCAATCGGCTCACCCGGCAGAATGTACTCGGCGCTGCCACGACCCACGGCAGCCAGTTGGTCGAGCAGGAAGCGATTGACCGCAGAGCCGACGCCAAAGGCGAAGACGCGGGCCTCGTTGAGCCGACTGGCGAGGGCGCGCAGCACGACATCCTCATTGCCAACCGCACCATCGGTGAGGAAGATGATCACGCGCAGCCGCCGGGGGTCGCGGGGCTGATCGAGCGCCGCACTCAGCGCACTGACGATCTCGGTGCCGCCACGGGCCTCGATGCCCGCGATAAAAGCGTCGGCGGCGTCTACACTCTGCTGGCTGAAGGCCAGGGGCGCAGGGGCGAGGTACTCAACCTCGTCGTCGAAGGGAAAAATGTTGAAGCTGTCGCCGGGATTGAGGGCGCGCAGACAGGCCCGCAGGGCATTCCGCGCCTGCGCGATGCTCTCGCCGCCCATCGAGCCGCTGCGGTCAAAGACGAAGAGCAGCTCGCGGGGCAACACTTCGTCAAGCGCAGGCACGGCGCGTGGGGTGAGCATAAGCAGCGCCGCGCCTGGACGCCCAGCCTCGCGGTAGGCGAAGGCGGCGGCGGCGTAGCCTGCGCCTGCGGGCCGATAGCGCAGCACCACGTCACGGTCAGGCACCGCCGCCGGGTCGCGCAACGTCGCCACCGAGCGCCCACGCTCCGTCTGGATGTCCAGTTCAAGCCCAGCGCACGTCACTTCGGCAAGCAGCCCAAGATTAAGGTTGACCTGCAAACTCAACGTGTGGCCGACGACCCCTTCAGGCAGCAGCGGCACCACACCATCCCTCGGCGTGGCGGGTTCGTCAGCAGGCACATAGCGCGGCAGCACGACCGTGGGGATCGCCAGGGTGAACCAGCCGTCGTCGAAGGGCACTTGGCTGAAGAAGCGCAGGCGTACCTCAACCACCTCACCCGGCTGAAGATTCGCCAAGTCAACGCTAAAGAGGTTGGGGCGCTCCTGATTGACGAGTGCGGCCCCAACCCCGCGAGCGGCGGCATCCTCATAGATCGTCTTCGCCTCGGCCCGCTCGTGGATCGCGCCACGAATGACTCGCTCGCCAATCCGAAGCGTTAGCTCGCTGACGGCGGCCTCAAGCGGCAGTGGGAAGATATAGAGCGCATCAAGCGGCGCGCTGTGCGTGTTGTGAAAGCGCTGGGCGACGACCGTCTCGGCCAGCGGCCCGGCCACTTCAACCGTAATCGCGGTATGCTCAAGGGGCACCGGCGGCAACGCCTCGTCACGCGGCAGCAGCATCCCGCCACGCATCGGGGCATCGGGGGCAAGCTCAGGTCGTGCCATTGCGGATCTCCTTTTCGGACTGCCAGACGCTGTTGGGCATTATGGCATGTCTGGACTAGGCTTTCAACAGCGAGGTGGTAGGTCGGGCAGAGACGCAAGGTCTTTGGCGCCATGGTTCTGAGGAGCGCAGCGGGGGTACTCGACCGGGATGCTTCGCTGCACTCAGCATGATATAGCAGTCCTATACGGATTATTGAATCCGGGGGACTAAAGTCCCCGGCTCTTGTATCTGCGAAGCCTGCCTTCGCAGGCTATCCAGGCCGCGCAGGCGGCCTTCGTACCCGTAGCCGGGGACTTCAGTCCCCCGGCAGGCGCGCAACAACCCGGGTAGGATTGCTATAAGACCCCTCACCGCATTCCTGCTGCGCGGGGCCGCTGCACGACAGTGCAACCGCCATACCCATCGGGGCCGTTTGGAGTACAATCTACCGTAGCCCAAGCACCTTGACTCTAACGGAGATACCGCAATGCAGATGGTTCATGTCTATATCCACGTGAAGCCCGAGGCGGTCGATGCGTTCCGCGAGGCGACCCTGCGTAACGCGCGCTTTAGCGTGCGCGAGCCAGGGATTGTGCGCTTTGATCTGATCCAGCAGACCGACGACCCAACGCGCTTTGTGCTGATGGAGATCTACCGCTCACCCGAGGCGTCGGAGGCCCACAGGGCCACCGAACACTTCACCACCTGGCGCGATACCGTCGCAGAGATGATGGCCGAGCCGCGCACGGCCATGCGGTACACCACCGTCTTCCCCGAGGCCGCCGGCTGGGAATTGCCCTCATGAGATTCGAGTTCGCCACCGCCACGCGCATCATTTGCGGCCCTGGCACGTTGCGCGAGGTTGGGCCATTGGCGGCGGCGTTGGGTCAGCGGGCGCTGATTGTCGGTGGGCGCTCGCTGGCCCGCGTCGAGCCGCTGGTGGCCTTGCTGCGCCAGGCGGGAATCGCCGTTGAGTTGCTGGCTATCGCTGGTGAGCCGACTGTCGCCGTCGCCACCCACGGCGCGGCGTTGGCCCGCGAGCGCGGCTGCGACCTTGTGGTGGCGATGGGCGGCGGTGCGGCCCTCGATGCGGGCAAAGCGGTGGCGGCGCTGGCGACCAACCCCGGCGATCCGTTTGCTTACCTTGAGGTGGTGGGGCGCGGTCTGCCCCTGAGCGCGCCCCCGCTGCCCGTGATCGCCATCCCCACCACCGCTGGCACTGGTTCGGAGGTGACGCGCAATGCGGTGCTTGGCGTGCCCGAGCAGTCCGTCAAGGTGAGTTTGCGTAGCCCCTTGATGTTGCCGCGTGTCGCCCTGGTTGACCCCGAGTTGACCTATGATCTGCCGCCTGCGCTGACGGCGAGCACGGGTATGGACGCTCTGACCCAGTGCCTTGAGCCGTTCGTCAGCCCGACGGGGACGCCGCTGACCGATGGCTTCTGTCGCGAGGGGCTGACGCGGGCGGCGCGCAGCCTGCACCGTGCCTTTCACGACGGCCACGACGCGGCAGCCCGCGAGGACATGGCCGTGGCGAGCCTCTGCGGAGGATTGGCGCTGGCGAATGCACGCCTCGGGGCGGTTCACGGCTTCGCGGCGCCCATTGGCGGCATGTACGCTGCGCCCCACGGCGCAATTTGCGCCCGTCTGCTGTCCCCGGTGATGACCGCGAACATCAAGGCGCTGCGCGAGCGCGCCCCCGTTGCCCATGCGCTGGCCCGTTACGATGAGGTGGCCCGTATCATCACGGGTGACCCCGCCGCCATCGCTGAAGATGGCGCCGTATGGGTCGCTGCGCTCTGCGCCCAGCTTGGCGTGCCGCCCCTTAGGCGCTATGGCTTGGCCGAGGATGGAATTAGCGCCGTCGTGGCTAAGGCGCGCCGCGCCAGTAGTATGCAGGGCAA
>CAIWXH010000322.1 GCA_903916565.1 uncultured Oscillochloris sp.
CCTCGAAGCCGATCTGTCGTTATCCGAATTACCCGAAGTACACCGGCAGTGGCACATCGGGCGGTAACCTGGCGTCCAACTACACCTGCACAGCGCCATAGGCGGGATTCCTGGTCACGAAGCTCTGACCTGAGTCGCAATAGTCGGCACTCAGGCAGAGCGGCCCTTTGTCGGACTTTCAGTGGAAGGCGGGTATCAGTGGCTCAGACCGGCCATTATGTGCAGTGCCCAATTATGTGCAGTAATGTTCGCGGGTAGTTGTAGAGGCGCATGAGTATTGGTTTTGCGGCCTCCAGCGTGTTGGTATTCTGGACATAAGTTTCACGGTGGACTGAAGTGGTAACCCCACTTCAGGAGACCGTTATGAACTCAATTGTTTCGTTTCATCCCAAGTCGAAGGCGTGGTTGCTCTGCAGCGTTCTTGCTCCGTACGCAAAAACATTTACCGCGCGCCTCGAACGAGACCGCTACGCGTCCAATACCACTGCCAAGTACCTCGGGAGCATTGCACATCTCGCGCGTTGGATGACCCTGTGTGGCCTTTCGGTTCAGCGACTTGACGAGAGCGCCATCGAGCAGTTTCTCAGCAAGCATCTGCCACGCTGCGACTGTCCCAAGCCGGTAGTACGCGTTCACGATGACCTGCGCGCGGCGTGCAACCATCTTCTGGACATGCTTCGCGAACAGGGCATCATTCCTGTTCCGGTACTGCCCACTGATCCGATTGCCAACGAACTGCGCCGCTACGATGAGCACATGCGCGATGCGCGGGGTCTTGCTGCAGGCACTCGCGACAGCCACCTGCGCATCGTACAGCGCCTGCTGTTGCGCAAATTCGCCGATAACCCCGTTGTCATCGCCGAACTGCAGCCTGATGACGTACGCCAATTTATTGCCGATCAGCTCGAACTGCGTAGGACGGCTTCCAATGCGGCGACGATGGCTTCGGCCCTACGCGACTACCTCCGCTACCGCGCCACGCGTGGCGACCGAGTGGGCGGACTGACAGGCGTCATCTCATCGCCTGCCCACTGGAGCCTGGGATCGCTACCGCGTGCGCTCAGTAACGCCGACGTCGATCGGCTGCTGGCATCCTTTACCGATGCACTGCCGTCGCCGAAGCGAGGTTACGCCATTGTGCGCTGCGCGCTGGACATGGGATTGCGTTCGGGTGAAATCGCCAAGCTAATGCTGGCGGACATCGACTGGCGCACTGGCACGGTGACGCTCAAGCGCACGAAGTCGCGCCGTCAGGACGTTTTGCCGCTGCCGCCATCTACCGGCCAGGCTCTGGCCGAGTATCTACGTCACGAGCGACCTGCCACCACCAATCCAGCCGTGTTCGTCCGGTGCCTTGCGCCCCGCGATCAACCCATCGGTGTGGATGCCGTCCGGCGCGTGATTCGTGATGCTTACCGACGTATCGGTCTGACGCACTCGCGTACGCATGCATTGCGGCACACGTTGGCTTGCCGACTTCTTGAGCACGGTAGCTCGCTTAAGGAAGTAGCCGACGTACTACGCCACCGTTCGCTGAACACTTCGCTGATCTACGCCAAGCTCGATAACCCGAGGCTTGCCACCGTCGTGCTGCCGTGGCCCGGGAGTGCATCATGAACGCGCGCATCAGCTTACAGGCGAGAGTTGATGACTATCTCGCCGAGCGTCGCCGCCTGGGCTTTGAACTGGGCAAAATGGGTTTGGCCTTGGCGAGCTTTGCTCGCTACGTGGCCGGTATTCGTCACCGAGGATCCCTGACCGTCGATCTCATGGCTGAGTGGGCTCGGCACGACAAGTGGAACCGGGGCAATCCCCATACCTGGGCACGTCGGTTGAAGCTGCTGCGGCCATTCGCCCGGTACCTGCGCCAATTTGATCCGCTTACCGAGGTGCCCGACGAGTCGATCTTCGGAGCCGTACCGGGACGAGTAGCGCCGCACATCTACCGCGAAGAGGAAATCGTCGATCTGCTGGCGGCTGCACGCGAACTTAGACCCCACGGGAGTTTGCGCCCGGCCACCTTCGAAATGCTGTTCGGCCTGATCGCTTCCACCGGTCTGAGGATCTCCGAGGCGCTTGATCTGCTGGATGCCGATGTCGACCTGAAGTTCGCCATGCTGACCATACGACGAACCAAGTTCTCCAAGTCGCGCCAGCTGCCGCTGCATCAGAGCACTGTGGATGCCCTGGAGCGTTACCGACGATTGCGAAGGATGCAGGTGAGGACTACTCCCGAGACGCCGTTCTTCGTCGGCACGCGTGGTAGGCGGCTCGGCGAGCCGCTTGGAAACCGGCAGGTGCATCGCGTCTTCAACGAGCTACGGGACCGTTTGGGCTGGGTCAACCGCGGTGCCCACGACAAGCCGCGCATCCACGATCTGAGGCATAGCTTCGCGGTGCGCCGCGTGATGCTCTGGCATACGCAGGGAACCGATGTCGATCAAGCAATGCTGTCGCTGTCGACCTACCTGGGACATGCCAAGGTTTCGAACACCTACTGGTATCTTACGGGCGTTCCAGAGTTGATGGCGCTGGCCGGTGGCCTGTTCGAGCGCTTTGCCAAATCTCCAGGAACCGGCGATGAGTAAGGTCACGCGTACCGCAGCGCCCCCGTCGTTCCCTGCCCTCGTGCAAATGTTCTTCGCTGAGCACCTGACTCAACAACGGGCTCTGAGTCCGTGTACGGTAGCGACCTACCGCGATGCGTTCGTCCTGTTCCTCGACTTCGCGCAGACGCGCCTAGGTAGGTCGCCTGCGGTGATGAAACTGACCGATATCACGCCGGAGTTGATCTTGGCCTTCCTCGACCATCTGGAGAACCAACGGCACAACACCGTGCGCAGCCGCAATGCACGTTTGGCAGCATTACGGGCGTTCCTGAAGTTCGCCGCGCGCCGGGACGTGTCCTCATTGCACGTCATCGAACAATCACTCGGGGTTCCAATGAAGCGCTTCGAGCGACC
>CAIWXH010000323.1 GCA_903916565.1 uncultured Oscillochloris sp.
CCCGCTGTTCGTGGGTGAGGTAGAGCCGCGTCGGGATTGTGAAGTGTCCTTCAGCCATGGTTTGCTCCGCTCGCTTCTGTGACGTGGGGACGTGGGGACGTGGGGACAAGGGGACAAGGGGACGTGGGGACGTGGGGACAAGGGGACAAGGGGACAAGGGGACAAGGGGACAAGGGACAGTCTAACGACGCCGTGAGCGCCCCCCACCTCCCCACCTCCCCACCTCCCCACCTCCCCATCTCCCCACCTCCCCACCTCCCCATCTCCCCACCTCCCCGTCCCCGCGCTACCGCAGCTTCTCCCGCAGATAGGTCTGCAACTCGCCGATGGGCACGCGCTCCTGGGCCATGGTGTCACGGTCGCGCACCGTGACAGTGCCAGCGTGTCCCGGCGCTTTCCCTTCGCCAAGCGTGTCGAAATCGACCGTGATGCAGTACGGCGTGCCGATCTCGTCTTGGCGGCGGTAGAGCTTGCCGATGGCCCCGCTGTCGTCGTACACCGTGCGTACGCCGCTCTCGGCCTGAAGCTGACGGCGGATCTGCTTGGCCGTGGCGACAATCTGCTCGTGGTTGCGCTTCAGCGGGAAGACCGCCACTTTCACCGGGGCGAGGCGCGGGCGCAGATGCAAGACGGTGCGGTAGTGTTCATCAAGGATGGGCTGGGCCTGGCCGCGTAACTTCTTGCCTAGCTCAATCTCGTCGGCGCCGGGCATCGCCAGCAGCGTCTCGACTTCGGGCAGACGTTCGGCGAGGGCGTCAGCGAGTGACTGCCCTTGCGCGATCAGCGCGTCACGCTGCTCAGGGCGAATCTTCTCGCTTTTGCCCGCCGACTTGAGGAAGGCGCTCAGCGCGTCGGCGACGGACTGGAGGCGCTCGGCGCTTGGTGCTTTGATCTGCTCTTCGTCGTAGGCTTCGCAGAGAACGGCCAGCACACAGCGCCCGACGCCCGCCGATGGTTCGATCACATAGGGCACCAGATGGCGCTTGCTCTCGTGGTCGAAGTAGGTCAGGCGGGCGGTGCTGTCTTCATTCAGATTCACCCGCGCTGTCAGGCCCAGGCTCGCCTGATCTTTGCTGTGCGAGCCGAGATCGTAGTCGGTGCGATTGGCGATGCCCTCGATCTCCTGCACGCCGATGGACGGGTAATCGTACATCAGGTCGTAGGTGCGCTTCGAGTAGTGCGCCAGCTCGTCGGCGGGCACATCGTAGATGCTGATGCGCTCACGCCGGACGCCGATGCTCTCCCACCAGGCCAAACGGGCCTCAAGCCAGCGCTCGTGCCACGTCTCGTCGCTGCCGGGCATCACGAAGAACTCGATCTCCATCTGCTCGAACTCGCGCACGCGAAAGAGGAAGTTGCGCGGGTTGATCTCGTTGCGAAAGGCTTTGCCAACCTGGGCGATGCCAAACGGGAGCTTGCGGCTTGTTGTGGCAAGCACGTTGCTGAAGTTCGCAAAGATGCCCTGCGCCGTCTCGGGGCGCAGGTAGGCGAACGAGCCGCTGTCGGCGACTGGCCCCACCTGGGTCTTGAACATCATATTGAAGGGCCGAGGCTCCGTCAGGTCGGTCGAGCCACAGTTAGGGCACTTGTCTTTGATGTGATCAGCGCGCCAACGGCTCTTGCAGTTGCGGCAATCTACCAGCGGGTCGTTGAACGTCTCCTCGTGGCCGGAGTATTTCCAGACGAGGCGGTTCATCAGAATGGAGGCGTCAATGCCCTCCATATCATCGCGCTCGTAAACGTTGGAACGCCACCAGTCGTTGATGAGGTTGTTCTTCAACTCGACGCCAAGCGGCCCGAAGTCGTAGGCACCTTGCAGGCCACCGTAGATCTCGGAGCCGGGGAAGATGAAGCCACGGCGCTTGCACAGCGAAATGATCTGATCGAGCGAGACAGCGGGCATAACACACCTCTTTATGGCTGCCTGGGGCACAAAAAACCCAGGCGACGATAGTTCGCCTGGGGACGCATGGCAGACCACACGCGGTTCCACCCCAGTTAGCGGCGCCAGAGGCGCACACTCACTTTGTTGGGCGTATGCTACGCCCGTCGCGGCTCCCCGGTGCCCTTCCCCTGGTTCGTGCCGTCGGGCTTGCACCTGCCCCGACTCGCTGTGGGCTGATCTTCAGGGTACTCTTCCAGATCATTACCGTCTCAACTGTGGGGCAAGTATACCACAGGCTCAGTGGGCGAAGACGGTGGGCGCGCCGGGGGACTGAAGTCCCCGGCTACGCGGTACGAAGGCCGCCTGCGCGGCCTGCATCAGCCTGCGAAGGCAGGCTGCGTCAACTAGCCGCGTGCTTGTGGCAAAACGCTGGGGTGTTTTGGCAAAACGCTGGGGTGTTTTTGAGGAAGGGGTTGCCCCCGACACCATTGGCCCGTCGGCTATCGCCATAAGACGAAGTCTAGCTCAGCATAAGAGCCATGGTACAATAGACTGCATTCACCATCGCTTTTTGAGGAGCACCGCGCTATGAGCGACGACCCCCGCCAGACGCTCCTACAGCGCGTCGAGGAGCAGCACGTCGCCTTTATTAACCTCCAGTTCACTGATGTGCTCGGGATGGTCAAGACGGTCACGATCCCGCGCAGTGAGCTTGAGGACGCCCTGGATCACGGCGTCTGGTTCGATGGCTCATCGATTGAGGGCTTCGCCCGCAGCGTCGAGAGCGATATGTATTTGGTGCCTGACCTCGCCACTTACGCGCTCATCCCGTGGGATCAGCACGATGGTTTGGCGACGGCTCGCCTCATCTGTAATATTCACACCCCCGACGGCAAGCGCTTTGCCGGTGACCCGCGCCACGTCCTCGCGACGGTGACGCAACAGGCCGCCGAGCATGGCTACGGCTTCAATGTGGCCCCCGAGCTTGAGTTTTTTCTCTTCAAGAGCGATGAGGCGGGCCGCTCGCAGCCGGTGCCGCACGATAACGCCAGCTACTTCGATGTCTCGACCGACCAGGCCACGCTGATTCGCCGCCAGATGGTGCGTGCGTTACAAGGCATGGGTATCGCGGTCGAGGCTTCGCACCACGAGGTGGCCGCTGGGCAGCACGAGATCGATCTGCGCTACGCCGAGGCGGTGTGTGCGGCTGACAACACGGTCGCCGCACGGGTCGCGCTCAAGGCGATTGCCCAGATCAATGGGCTGTACGCAACCTTTATGCCCAAGCCCATCGCCAGCGTGAATGGCAACGGGATGCATGTGCATCAGAGTTTGGTCGATCTGGTGACGGGGCAGAATGTTTTTTCAGACCCCACCGACCCCTACAGCCTCTCGGTGACCGCGCGTCACTTTATCGCTGGACTGCTGGCCCACGCCCGTGGCATGTGCGCCGTGCTGGCGCCGCTGGTCAACTCGTACAAGCGGCTCGTCCCTGGCTTCGAGGCACCAGTCTACATCTCGTGGGGCCGCACCAATCGCTCGGCGCTGGTGCGCGTGCCACGCATCACCACGGGGCGCCACCAGAGTACGCGCATCGAACTGCGCTGCCCCGATCCCGCCTGCAATCCCTACTTGGCCTACGCCGTGATGCTGGCCGCTGGCCTCGATGGGATCAAGCGCAAACTGCCGCTGCGCGAAGCCGCTGAGGAAGACATCTTCCACGTTGACCCGCGTGCCCGTGGCCTCGCCACGCTGCCCGTCTCGCTCGGCGCGGCGCTCGACGCGCTGAAAGAGGACGAGGTGATTCAGCAGGCGCTTGGCCCATATATCTGCGAGCGCTTCCTTGATGCCAAGCAGCAGGAGTGGGAGAGCTACCGGGCGCACGTCTCCGAGTGGGAGGTGACACGGTATCTGTCGATTTTCTAAAAAGAGTGCTACGCTGGCACACGTCGGCGGAAATGCGCGGTACGTTTTTTACCACGAAGCACACGAAGGTCACGAAGGCCGCACCGTTTTTAATTGTACTGTGTGCCTAACGAGAATCGTCGCGTAACCCGCCAAGGACGGTCAGAACGCTTAGGGTTACGTCGAGTTCGGTTACGTAAAAGACCTGTCAGGTGCGGCACCTGACAGGTCTCGGTTCGCAAAGAGTGTTATGCAGATCACCCTGAATAGCGCCGACCTCATCAGTCGTGACCCGCTCCCGCAGTTGTATCGGGTGCGCCAGCGCTGGGATAGTGCGCCCTTGGCCGATGTGCCTGCCGTCACCCGCGCCCAGCTTGACCGCGTGGGCCTACGGGCGCGCATCACGCCAGGGATGCGCGTTGCCGTCACCGCAGGCAGTCGCGGCATCCACGATATTGTGCCGGTCACTCGCGCCACGGTCGCGTGGCTGCGCGATGCTGGCGCGGTCCCGTTCATCGTACCGGCGATGGGCAGCCACGGCGGGGCCACCGCCGACGGCCA
>CAIWXH010000324.1 GCA_903916565.1 uncultured Oscillochloris sp.
GAGACGACCGCGTGGTTCAGGACAATCTCGTTATCGAGCTGGCGCCCAATGGTCAGGCCGCGTTGGGTAACGGCGAAGGCTTGCAGCTCGCCGTTAACGTTGACGGTTACACGGGCCATAGGCAACTCCAGAGTGAAGGGGACAGTCGCGTGACCACAGTGAGACGTGGCACCGAAGGCGTGGGATGGGGATGTGCCTATCTGTGCCGGCGCATGATAACACTCGTGCTAGGGGACGGCAAGAGTATCACCGTCGCCCCGCCCACGTTTGACGCCCTCTAAAGCAACACGTACAATGGCGCAGGCGTCGAACTGGTGGGCCGTCTGGTCTGGCGGGCTAGTCCCGAAGAGCGCCCTGCCCACTCGGCCCTGGCAGTTCTTTTTTTGTTGTTACGAGTAGCTAAGAAAGCTGCTAGTAAAGGTCACGAGCGCATGCGTCTCATCCTCTATTTAGGGAAGGGTGGTGTCGGCAAGACGACGACCGCCGCCGCTACGGCGGTGCGGGCAGCCGAGCTTGGATACCGCACTTTGGTGGTCAGCACCGACGTAGCCCACAGTCTGGCCGACGCTCTTGATGCACCCCTTGGCTCGCTGCCTACGCAGCTCAATGACCGCCTCTGGGGCCAGGAGATTAACGTCCTCGATGAGGTTCGTGATCATTGGGGCGAGCTACGCACCTATTTCTCAAATCTGCTGCGCCGGAAGGGCGTGGATGATGTCGCTGCCGAGGAGTTGGCGATCATCCCCGGTATGGAGGAGGTGGTCAGCCTGCTCCACATTCGCCGCCAGGCGAAGAACGGCGATTTCGATGTCGTCGTGGTCGATGCCGCCCCCACTGGCGAGACGGTGCGCCTGCTCACGATGCCCGAGACCTTTACATGGTATGCCTCGCGGGTGATGGACTGGGAGCCGACGACGCTCAAGGCCGCCCGCCCGCTGGTCAAGCAGCTCATCCCCGTCAGCGATATGTTTGCGACCCTTGAGCGGCTGAACAAGGGTGTCGCCGCCCTGCGCGAGACGCTGATTGACCCCGAGATTAGCTCGTACCGCCTGGTGGTCAACCCCGAGCGCATCGTGATTAAAGAGGCCCAGCGCGCCGCGACCTACCTGGCGCTCTTCGGCTACCCGGTCGATGGTGTGGTCCTCAACCGCGTGCTGCCCGTCGAGCAGGCCGAAGGCGCGTTTATGAAGGAACTGGCCCGCATCCAGCAGGGCTACCGCACGCTGGCCCACGAGATTTTTGCGCCCCTGCCAATCTGGGAAGGCCCGCACTACGCCCGCGACCTCGCTGGGGTGAAGGATCTCTCGGAGGTTGGTCACCGCATCTTCGGCGAGATCGACCCGGTGAAGGTGCAGTTTCGTGGCAAGACCCAGGAGATCGTCAGGGAGGGCGACGAGTACGTGATGCGGCTGCCGCTGCCCCACGTCGAGATCGGCAAAGTCTCGATGACCAAGCGCGGCGACGAGCTCTTTATCGAGATCGGCAACTTCCGCCGCGACCTCATCCTGCCGATGAGCCTGGCCGAGCGTCCGGCCACCCGCGCCGTCTTCCGTAACGGCATACTTGAAATTCGCTTCGGTGCCCCCGAACCGCTTTCGCTAGAGGCCGTCACGAACTAGCCACGGCCCGTGTGCCCCCGCTTCGCCCCCCGCTTCTCAGGCGAGAAGCGGGGGGCTTTGGGTCTGCATTGCCCTCGCCCCCCAACCCCCTCTCCCTGAACGGGAGAGGGGGAGTCGAACGCATCCTGCTGCGGAATCTCCCCTCTCCCCGTGAGGGAGAGGGGCAGGGGGTGAGGGGCAAAGGCCGGTACGAGATTAAAAGGCGGTGACGATGAGCAACGCAATTGCGCTGATTGGCGTGCCGATTGACCTGGGGGCTGGGCGGCGCGGCGTGGATATGGGGCCAAGCGCCATGCGCTACACCGGCCTCCACGGACGCCTGGAGGCGCTGGGCTATCAGGTGCGCGACCTTGGCAACTTGCCTACGCCGATGGTCGAGACAAGCGCGCCGCCGCCCGCCGGGGCCACGCTGCGCTACCTTGAGCCGATTGCGGCCCTCTGCGCGGCCCTGGCCGACACCGTCGCCACATGCGTCGCGCAGGGCCAGTTGCCGCTGGTGCTGGGCGGCGACCACAGCCTCACCATCGGCTCGTTCAGCGGCAGCGCCCGTGGGCGCACCCTTGGCCTGATCTGGATTGACGCCCACGCCGACTTTAACACCGCCGAGACGACGCCGAGCGGCAATATTCACGGCATGGCGGTCGCAGCGCTGACCGGGCGCGGCCACCCGCTGCTGACGGGGCTGGCCGGTCGCACGCCCGCCGTGCGCCCCGCGCATGTGGCGCTGGTCGGCATCCGTGCGCTCGACCGTCTAGAGCGCGAGGCGTTGCGCCAGTCGGGCGTGCGGGTCTACACAATGCACGAGGTAGACCGGCGCGGCATGGCGGCGGTGGTAGACGAGGCGACCCAGTTCATCAGCCGGGACACTACGGGCTTCCATGTCAGCTTCGACCTGGATGTGCTTGACCCCCGCGAGGCACCCGGCGTCGGGACACCCGTCACAGGCGGGATCTCACGCCGCGAGGCGCACCTGGCGATGGAGATCCTGGCCCAGAGCGGCGGCATGTGCAGCCTCGATTTGGTAGAGGTCAACCCGATTCTTGATGAGCACAACGCCACCGCCGAGCTGGCGGTCGAGTTGGGCCTGTCGGCCTTGGGGAAGCGCATTTTTTAAGACAAGGTTTCAGGTGCCGGGGTTCAGGTTTCAGTCTGAGCGCAGCATACTGCGCCCGTACGCGGGGGCGGTCGGCGGTCAGCGTGGCAGCGCCAGCAGCACGATGGGCAGGGGCGTAAAGGCGTCGATCCGCTCGGGGTTGGTCGCGCTGAGTAGCATCAGCCCGCTGGAAGCGCCGCCGTCGAGATTGACCGCCGTGATGATCCCCAGATCGCTGGTAGCCAACCAGGCGCTCAACTCGGCTAAGGTGAAGACCGCCGTGGGCGCGGCGATCAGCAGCACATGGCCGGCGCGGTCGAGCGCCAAGGCGCAGCGCCGGTCGCGCATGCCATCCTCGAAAGTGTACGCGGCCTCACCACCGGGGCGCACCAGCATGGGCCAGCCCTGAAGCGCCTCGGCCAGGGACTCGGCGGGGTCGTAGGGGGTGTCGGCGAGGGCGCGCAGGGTTATGGCGCCATCGGCGGCCACGGCGAACATGCCGCCGCGCCCCGCGTAGCTTGTGCCGACGGGCTGGCCCGCGTGGACGAGCAGCGCGACGGTCTGGCCGGTCGCGTCGAAGAAGCCCCCGTTGATCACGGCCAGGGCACCAGCGGTCGCGGCCCACTCGGGCAGGGTCGGCGGCGTAGTAGGGCTGTAGCCCACGCTGAAGCGCACACGGGCCGGGTCGAGGCGCACGATGCTGACGGCGGCCTCCAGAGTGCCAACGCGCACCCGCAGGCGGCGCAGCTCGGCACCAGCGCCAGCGGCCAGCCACCCGCTGTCTGGTGCCGCCGTGGCGTCAACCGTGGCAGTCGGCATCAGCGTCGGCAGCGGCGCGACGCTTAGCGGCGACGCGGTGGGCGTGCGGGCGACGGGGCTGAGGCCGCACGCCGCCAAAAGCACGAGCAGGCTGAGGAGGAGGGGACGTAGGTGCATTGCTGGTGTGGTGTGAACGATGGCGCAGCTACCGACCAAGCGTGTGGTAGCCCGAGCGGTAGTACAGCAGGGGGCTGGCGTCGGTGCAGGCAGCGGCGACAACTTCGCCGATGTAAATGGTGTGGTCGCCACCGGGCAGCCTCTGGTGCAGGCGACACTCAAGCTGCGCCAGCGCACCGTTGAGCAGCGGCAGGCCACGCGGCGAGCGCGTGAAGGTGTCGGGAATGAACTTCTGGGCCTCCTCGCTGGCAAAGCGGCGCGAGAGATACTCCTGGCCCTCGGCGAGGATATTGACCGCGTATTGGCCCGCCTCGGCGATCAGGTCGTGGCTACCGGCCTGGTGGTCAATGCAGACCAGCACCAGCATCGGCTGAAGCGCGAGCGAGGTGAATGAACTCACCGTAAGGCCAACCAGACGCTCACCCACGGCGGTGGTCACGACCGTGACCCCCGAAGCGAAATGGCCCAGCACCTGACGAAAAAGTGTTTCATCAATCATACTTGTAGGATACAAGATTCTCAGGTTTCGGTAAAGGCCCGCGTCTTCAGCAAGGTCGCCCAACGATTCGCGTAGCGCCCCGGAATCGGCTAGACTAGTACACGTCGTCGGAAGTTCGTTGCCAGTTTGAGACAAGGGGACAAGGAGACAAGGAGATCGCTACAGGCCGTCATCTCCCGGTTCCCTTGTCTCCTTGTCTCAACCCGAAGCGGACTTCCGAAAAGCTGTATAGCAGACATCGTGCCTGTTCCCACGGCCTCAGACGAGGCGGTGGTCAGCGACGTGGCTGTACGAAGGACAAGGAGAAGGAACCACGATGCGTATCGGTATCTTGACAGGCGGCGGCGACGTGCCCGGCCTCAACCCGGCGATTAAGGCGGTGGTCAATCGTGCCGCTGATAACGGATGGGAGGTGATCGGCATCAGGAAGGGCTGGGCCGGTCTGCTCAACTATAACCTCGACGACCCTGAAGGCAGCGCCGAGTGGGTGCAGACGCTCACGCCAGCCGATGTGCGTACCATTGACCGCTACGGCGGCACGCACCTGCACACCTCGCGCACGCACCCCGGCAAGGTGAAAGCGGCGGGTATGCCCGCTTTCTTGCAGGGCAAGTTTGAGTACCAGGGCGAGCGGCAGATCGCCGACTGCACGTCCCATATCCTGAAGGTGCTTGAGCGCCTCGGCATCGACACGCTCATCCCGATTGGCGGCGACGATACGCTGAGCTATGGCGTACGCATGCACCAGGAGGGTATGCGCGTGATCGCGATCCCCAAGACGATGGATAACGATGTCTTCGGCACCGACTACTGCATCGGCTTCAGCACCGCGATCACGCGCAGCGTCGAGTTCATCAACGCCCTCCGCACCCCCGCTGGCAGCCACGAGCGTATTGCCGTGGTCGAACTGTTCGGGCGCAACTCGGGCGAGACGGCGCTGATCGCGGCCTACTTGGCCGACGCCGACCGGGCCTTGATCAGCGAGGTGCCGTTCGACATCGAGCGCGTGGCCCGGCTGATTGCCGATGACCGCAAGGCCAACCCCAGCAACTATGCCGTCCTCGTCGTCTCTGAGGGTGCCAGCATGCTCGGTGGTCAGGTGGTGGAATATGGGCAGGAGGACGCCTACGGCCACAAAAAGCTGGGCGGCATCGGCCAGATTGTCGGCGAGGCGATCAAGAAGATTACCGGCGTCGATGTGGTCAATCAGCAACTCGCCTACCTAATGCGGGCCGGTGCCCCCGACTCGCTCGACCGTATGGTGGCCTCGTCCTACGGCACGCTGGCGATGCAGCAGCTTGAGAAGGGCCGCAACGGCGTGATGGTGGCCCTCCAGAACGGCGTCTACACCACCGTCCCCGTTGACACCTGTGTCAAGGGCGTCAAGCGCGTCGATGTCCCCGATCTCTACGACACCGAGCTGTATCGGCCCCGCTTCACCCACCTGATCGGCAAGCCGATGTTCTTGTATTAGGCGGAAGCCCTCACCCCCCTGCCCCCTCTCCCTGAACGGGAGAGGGGGAGACGGAAGCGTCCTGCTGCGGAATCTCCCCGTGAGGGAGAGGGGCAGGGGGTGAGGGGCTTTGGTGCTACTCGTTACCAAACGAGATGCCCATATCGCGGGCGGTGAGGATCGTGTCGCAGTCGATGGGGACGGTCTTCATGCGGCTGGTGGCCTCGTCGAGCGGGACGTAGTTCACGATAGGCGGGTTGAGGGCGACCATAATCCCCGACTGGCCCTCGTCAATGGCGCGGATGGCGGCGGCACCGAAGCGCAGCGCCAGCAGGCGGTCGAAGGTGGTTGGCGAGCCGCCACGCAGCAGGTGCCCAAGCACAACCAGCCGGGTCTCGCGGCCCGTCAACTCTTGCAGCGCATGGGCGACCTTGTCGCCCACGCCGCCGAGGCGCTCACGTCCCGCCTCGTTCGCGATCACCGAGACACTGCCGCCCGAAGGCTTGGCGCCTTCGGCGACGACAACGATAGAGAAGTAGCGCCCGTCGGCCTCGCGGCGCTGGATCTTCTCGGCCACCTTCTGGATGTCGAAGGGGATCTCGGGGATGAGAATGGCGTGGGCCGAGCCAGCGATGCCCGCGTGCAGCGCAATCCAGCCCGCGTAGCGGCCCATCACCTCGACCACCAGCACGCGCTGGTGGGCCTGCGCCGTCGAGAGCAGCCGGTCGAGGCAGTCGGTGGCGAAGGCGACCGCCGTGTCAAAACCGAAGGTCGAGACCGTGCCATCGAGGTCGTTGTCAATCGTCTTGGGCACGCCGATCACGCGCACGCCTTTGCGCGCCAGCGCGGCTGCGATTTCCATCGAGCCGTCGCCGCCAATTGAAACCAGGGCGTCAATGCCGTAGGCGGCTAGGCCATTGACCAGTTCATCGAGCCGGTCACGTTCGTAGATCTTGCCATCGGGGCCGACGGTCGGGTAGCGCATCGGGTGACCCCGGTTGGTCGTCCCGATAATCGTGCCGCCCTGACTGGTGACCCCACGCACCGTGTCACGGGTCAGGTGGATGACGCCACCATTGGGGTAATCTTTTGGCGCGAGGATGCCAGCGAACCCATCACGGATGCCGTAGCACTCCCAGCCCCGATGCAGGGCCGAGAGTACGGCGGCGCGAATCACTGCGTTTAGGCCGGGGGCATCGCCGCCGCCGGTGCTGATGGCAACGCGAAACGGGGGCGTGTGCGGATGCGACATAGCGGTCTCCTTGGGACCTTTCAGCTTCACAATACTATAACTGTTTTTGGGGTTTTTGTGGCACCTTGCAGGGATCGCCCGCCTGTGCTACAATGTGCGGCATTGCGGCGACGTAGCAAAGTGGTAATGCAACGGTCTGCAAAACCGTCACTCGTGGGTTCGATTCCCACCGTCGCCTCCACATGTACCATAGACGCCCCGCCACCATGCGGGGCGTCATGATTCGCAGGGCGGATGCAAAGTCGAGCTGCGAACCCATGCCCGGTGGCTGAAGCCACGGGCTAGTACATGCGAAGCCCGCCTGCGCGGGCTGCCGAGCCTGCTTCAGCAGGCTTGGCACCCAAGAGCCGGAGGCTTCAGCCCCCCGGCGGGCGACGTTGCCTCAGCCCTGTGGGATTCTACGCTATAATGCGCCACGAACGAGTACAGCGGGCGAGTGGGTGCCCGTTTGGCTGCGCCTGGAGCATTGAGGAAGGGTCTGATGCGTATCCTGATCACCGGCGGGGCGGGCTTTATTGGCTGTAATTTGGCCCGCCGTCTGCTCGACCGGGGCCACCACGTCACGATCTTCGATAATCTCTCGCGCCCGCGCACCCCCCATAACCTCGCTTGGCTTGAGGCGCTCGCCCCTACGACGCCGGGTCAGCTTGCCTTCATCAAAGGTGATGTGCGCGACGCCGCTGCGCTCGCTGCCGCCGCCCACGACACCAACGCGATCTACCACCTCGCCAGCCAGGTCGCCGTCACGACCTCCGTCCACGACCCGCGCACCGATTTCGAGATTAACGCCCTCGGCACCTTCAATGCGCTAGAGGCTGCACGCCTCGCGCCCACACGCCCCGCGCTGCTCTACGCCTCGACCAACAAGGTTTACGGTGGCATGGAGAACCTGGCGATTGTTGAGGGGCCGACGCGCTACAGCTACCGCGATCTGCCCGCTGGCGCCTCGGAGGCCCAGCCCCTCGATTTCCACTCGCCCTACGGGTGCTCGAAGGGCGCTGGCGACCAGTATGTGCGCGACTATCACCGCATCTACGGCCTGCCCACGGTCGTCTTTCGCCAGTCGGCGATCTACGGCCCGCGCCAGTTCGGCGTTGAAGATCAGGGCTGGGCCGCCCATTTTGTCATCGCCGCGCAGACCGGCAAGCCGATTAGCATCTATGGCGACGGCAAGCAGGTGCGCGATATGCTCTTTATTGACG
Organism: uncultured Oscillochloris sp.; assembly: GCA_903916565.1. GTDB lineage: Bacteria > Chloroflexota > Chloroflexia > Chloroflexales > Chloroflexaceae > CAIWXH01. The sequence continues at coordinate 8,055 of CAIWXH010000324.1, forward strand.
ACCTGATCGACCTCTACGAGCTGGCCCTGGCGAAGATTGCCGTCACCGCTGGCAAGATCTACAACGTCGGCGGCGGCGCCGCCAATAGCCTCGCGATCTGGACAGAGTTCCAGCCGATGCTCAGCCGCTTCGCCGGTCGGCCCGTTGAGGCCGCGCACTACGGCGATTGGCGCCCCGGCGACCAGCCGGTCTGCATCCTCGACATTGCGAAGGCCGAGGCCGAGCTTGGCTGGTGCCCGCAGGTCGGCGTCGAGGCAGGGATGCGGCGGCTGTGGGATTGGGTGGCAGAGCATAGCAGCCTCTTCCTATGAAACTTCTCTGCGCCCTGACGTATTATCGGCCCTACACCAGCGGGCTGACGATTTATGTCGAGCGGCTTGCGACGGCGCTGGCCCGCCGAGGCCACAGTGTCACGGTGCTGACCTCGCAGTACGATCCGAGCCTGCCGCAGAGTGAGACTATTGACGGCGTGCGCGTGGTGCGGGCGCCCGTGGTGGCCCGCGTCAGCAAGGGCGTGATTATGCCGACCTTCGGCGGCATCGCCAC
>CAIWXH010000325.1 GCA_903916565.1 uncultured Oscillochloris sp.
CCTTAGGCATGTTTCAAAATGGGTACATTCAGCTTTACAGTCTTGCGATGAGGCGATGAGGCGATGAGGCGATACGGAACGCCTCACCGCGTCATCGTTTCATCGCTGAACTGTCACGCTGGATTGAACCATGCCTTACCCTTAATTCTTCACAGCTACCCCATCTGCGTGAACACGGCACCGCCCCTAGTCATGATCCAGAGCAAGTTGATCATAATGCCCACCACCAGGCTGATCGCCACCATCAGCAGCAGGTACATCGTGCGGCGGCGCAGCTCGCGCTTAAACTCGCTCTGGAGGATCAGTTCCAGGGTGGCCTGCTGGGCCGCGAGGACAGACTCGGCAGAGGCACCCTCGGCCTCGGACTGGGCCAGGGCGTCGGCGACATCGGTTAGTTCGCGGCAGCCACGCGGGCGGGCGGCGGTAGCCAGGGCGGCGAAGGGGCGCAGGCGGCGATCCTGGCCGATCTGGATGGCCTCGGCTACCAGTTGGCGCATGGGGGCGAGGCGCGGGTGGGTCTGGGCGACGTAGCGGCTCATGATCGCGGTGGGCGACTCGAAGCTGCCCATGCCCACGCGCACAAAGGCGATCATGCCGGGGGTGAGCCGACGCAGTTCGGCAGCCTCTTGTTGGCGACGGACGATGGGCCGACGAGGGATCACCAGACCGAGGGCGAGGTAGGCACCGATGGCCGTGGTCAGAAGGAGGCTGCGCGCTGCGCCCTGGATGCCCCCGGCGATGACGGTGAGCAGAAGCAAGGCGGCCAGGGATATACCGGCGATCTGGCCGGTAGCGAGGCTCAGGTGTGGGACGGCGGGGCCGGTGGACGCGGGGCGCGGCGCAATCAGCGTGAGTCCGAGACCAGCAAGTAGGCACCCGGCGAGGGAGCCAAGAAAGTAGGGTGCCCCCGGTACGATTAACAGGTCTTCCATAGGTTTCTCCTGGGGAGGGTGTTTAATAATCCACATCGGCGGCGCGGGCGAGCAGGAGTCCGCCGATGATCGGCAGGGCCAGGGCACCGATCACCACCGCGCCCACCACCATGCCGAGGGGTGTGCTGTAGGCGTCGATGACTCGCTCCCATTGGGTGAGGGTGAGATAGGCGGCCATCGCGATCCCGGCCATACCCACGGCCATGCCGCTGTAGCGCATCTGCGCCAGTTCCGTGACCGCCTCCTCGCGGCGGCGATCCGATGACTGGATGGCGTCGTAGGCGGCTTCACAGCGACGGGCCAGCACATCCTGGGGCTGGCCGACGGCAACGCTCAGGTGGCTGAGCAAGGTGGCCTGACGTGCCGAGGCGGTCTGTTCGGCGAGGGCGGCCACCACCTGCTGGGGGGTGGCGATCCCGCCGGATGCCAGGTTGGCCCCCTGGCGGGTGAGCAGGTAGCTCCACTCGTCGCGCAGCGGCCCAACTGGCATATCGGCCAACAGACGCTCAAGAGCGGTGCGAAAGCCGCTGCCGCTCCTGAGCAGTGCGCTCATCCGGCCAAGGGCCGCCGTCAGGTCGCGGTCGATCAGGGCGACGTAGCGGGCCTCGGCGATGGCCAGGAGCGCCCAGATCAGGAGGGCGGCCAGTGGCGTGGCCAGGGCCAGGGCCAGAAAGATAGGCACGGTCAGGCTGAGAGCGGCGGCCACGGCACCCACAACCCCGGCGCAGATGACGACCGTTCGGCCAGGATCAATCGTCGTCGGCACCCAGACCAGGGCCGGGTCGGGGCGTGTGCCGGTGCTGCGATGCCGACGGGTGGTAGCCTTGGCCTGGGCGAGTGAGAGGGCGAGGGCCAGCCGACCACGCAGGAGCAAGGTGGCGACGAGCAGGGCGGCGGACACCAGGGCCGGTGGGGTTGCCCCAATCAGCCATGCGGTGGCCGGGTGGGTGGTAGTGGCGACGATGTCAGACATGGGCGTTCCCTCGATAGGCGGCAAGCGCGGCGTCCACCGGGATCAAGGCGTCGGGGCTCAGTTCACCAGCGGCGCAGAGCTGGGCCAGAGCGGCGCGGCGGGCGCGCAGCACCTCGGCGGCGGCGGGGTCGGAGAGGCGGGACGGCTCGGCGGATGCCAGGATGTCGGCGGCGTCGCGGGCGCGGCCCTGGGCGAGAGCGGCCTCGGCGCGGGCGACGGCGTCGTGGGCGGACTGGTCGGACGCCTCGCCCGCCGCGATCATGGCGGCCAGGGCGGGCCAGCCACCGGCGGGCGTGTAGGCCGCGTAGAGGGCCAGGTTGGTGGCGGCACGTTCGTAGGCTACGCGGGCACTATCCCAATGGCGGGCGCGCAGGGCCGTGGAGACCTGATCGGCGATCTGACGAGCGGAGTCGGCGTAGCGGGATGCGACGGTGAAGTCAATCTCCAGGGCGCGCTGGGCTGCGGCGGCCAGCCGGTCGTCGTGGCGGTCAGCCCAGGCCCGCCGGAGGATAGCCAGGGCCTGCTCGCAGCCACCGGCGCGGATCGCACCATCGGCGCGGGAGATCGCCTCGGCCACGGCGGCGCGGGTGGTGGAGGCGGAGCGCACCTGTGCGCGGGTGCTGAGCAGGCGCAGCCGACGGCCCAGCGCCTCGGGCGTGCGATCATCCCCCGCCCACACGAGTTCGTCGCCCTGGGCGGAAGCCGCCGTTCGCCAGATCATCCCGCCCTCAGACGGCTCGGACCAGGCCAGGCGCACGGTGCGCGGGCGCAACCGTCCGCCCACGTCCTCCGTCCCGTCCAGCAGCAGCAGATCGTCAATGTAGCGCCGCCCGCCGACCTTCTCGATATGCAGCACCG
>CAIWXH010000326.1 GCA_903916565.1 uncultured Oscillochloris sp.
ACCTACTGCTCCACCGGCAGCGGCCACGACCAGTACTTTTTCCAGCGCCCGACGGCGATGGTCGCCGGGGCCGTGGCCGCCCCGCAGATTGACCTCGCCAACGAAGATCTGCTGAAGGCCCACATCCACGCGATCTGGCTGGGGACAACGAGCCTTGACCTGGGGCGCGATATGCTCGGCCTGATTGACGCGGGACAGCCGCAGTTGCCCCTCAAGCCCGAGGTGGAACAGCGCCTGCACGGTGCCGCTGGTGCGCGTGAGCAGGCCGCGTGTCTCGCCCAGTGCCGCCGGGTGCTTGGCACCCTCACGGACACGCTGCAGGCGAGCGCGTGGTTCGACGAGATGTGGCTCAGTACCGTGGTGGCCGAGGCGCCGCAGCGCTTCAACGACGCATGCGAGCGCTGGCGGAAGCTCTATCACGACGCGGAGGCCCAACTCATCGAGGCCCGTGCGGTCACGGATGCCTACCGGCGCGGCAGTGGCGACCGCACGGCGCACGAGCAGGCGGAACGCCGCGAGGCCGAGGCCAAGCGCCAACTCGCCCTGCTCGGTGGCCGCGAGACTCGTGGCAGCAGTGAGGCCGACTTCTACCCCTATCGCTATTTCGCCAGCGAGGGCTTTCTCCCTGGCTACAATTTCCCGCGCCTCCCCGTGCGCGCCTTCCTGCCCGCGAGCCACGACGAGGGCAGCTTTCTGGCTCGCCCGCGCTTCCTGGCGATCAGCGAGTTTGGTCCAGCCAACATCATCTACCACGAGGGGCGCAAATACCGCGTGACCCGCACCGCCGTGCCCTCGGGCGATGCCCAGCGCCGCTTCCTGCGGGCGAAGATCTGCACGACCTGTGGCTATTTCCACGAGGGGGCGGAGGCCGAAGTCTGCGAACAGTGCCATGCCGTACTCGCTGGGTCGGGCGTGACCTACCTGCCGTCGCTCTTCGAGATGAGCACCGTCACGGCCCAGCCTGCCGACCGCATCACCTGCGAGGAGGAGGAGCGCGCCCGCGAGGGCTTCCGCCTGGAGACCTGCTACCAGTTTGCCCGTGGCACCCACGGCCCGCGCCGCCAGGACGCAACCTGTGACGCCGGAGGCGGGGTCGATCTGATCTATGCGCCGACGGCGACGATCTGGCGCATCAATCACGGGTGGAAGCGTGCACCCCGCGAGGCGGGCTTCGCCCTGGATGTGCGGCGAGGCGTCTGGGGACGCAAGCCCGGCGGCGAGGAACTGGGCGTGGGCGACGAGGATCTGAGCGGGGACGCCGTCCGGTATGGCGTGCGCTTGGTCGTGCGCGACACGCGCAATCTGCTGATCATCGGGCTGCCGCCCGCCGTGGCCGCGCAGCCCGAGGCGGCGGCCAGTGTGCAGTACGCGCTCCAGCGCGGCATCGCCGCCGCCTTCCAGTTGGAGGGTCAGGAACTGAGTTCAGAGCGACTCGGCAGCGGCCCGACCACCCGGCTCATCTTCTGGGAGGCCGCCGAGGGCGGGGCCGGGGTGCTGCGCCGCATCGTCGAA
>CAIWXH010000327.1 GCA_903916565.1 uncultured Oscillochloris sp.
CAGCCCATCGCCCTGGCCTTCGGGCGCGGCGCGGCGGCGACACGCCTGCTTGCGGCGGCAACACAAGGGAAGCAATGAGCCAGATGCCCCGCGCCCGGTGGCTGAAGCCACGGACTACGCAGTGTGAAGGCCGCCTGCGCGGCCTCAACCAGCCTGCGAAGGCAGGCTTCGCAGATCAAGAGCCGGGGACTTCAGTCCCCCGGCTTCACCCTTCAGCATGAACATTGCACCAACCGCTTGGCGCCTGCTGCCCTACAGCGAGGCTGCGGCGGGCGAAGAGCTGGCCGCAAGCGAGGGGCTGCTGGCGGGGCTGGCGACCGAGGCGCGGCCCGCCGTGCGCTGGTACGGTGCCCGCCGCCCCGCCCTCGTGCTTGGCGTCGGCCAGCGGCTCCACGAGATTGACGGCGCGGCGGTGGTCGCCGCTGAAGCCACGTTGCACAAGCGTGCCTCGGGCGGCACCGCCGTGCTGTTTGGGCCGGGCTTGCTGATGCAGGATGTCGCCATTCCGCTAGGCCACGCGCTGTACCAGTTCGACGTGAGCGAGTCGTACGCATGGCTTGGCGCAACCTGGGCCGAGGCCCTGGACGAGTTGGGCGTCTCCACCGCGCTGATTGACGTGCCGACGGCCCGCGCCGACACGCAGGCCGCTGACCCCCGCGTGCGGCGGGCCTGCTTCGGTGGCCGCTCGCCCTACGAAGTGCTGGCTGGCGGGCGCAAGCTCGTGGGCTTCTCGCAGATCCGCCGCCGCCCCGGCGCGCTCTTTCAGGTGGGGCTTTACGCCCACTGGCCTGGGACTGAGCTGGCGGCACTCCTGCGCCTGCCCGCTGACGAGCGGGTCGCCACAGCGACGGCCTTGGCGCAGCGTGTCGTGGGCCTGGACGAACTGCTGCCCGCGCCGCCGCCGCCCGCGCTGCTGATGGCGGCGTTCGCCCGCGCCCTGGCCCGCCGCCACGGCGTAGCGCTCGCGCCCGTGCCCTGGCGCCCCGACGAACTGGCAGCGGCCCAGGCGACGTTGCCCCGCTACGCGCCCCTCGACCCAAGCGCAACGCTGCCCGCCAATTCAGCGTCATAGTAGGCAGCTAGGCGCGGCTAGCGCGCCGCTTGTGAACAGACGGAGACGACCATGACCACGGTCTATCGTGCGTCGCGTGGGCCGAACTTCATCCTGCGGGCGATCTATTTTCTGGTCTTCGGCCTCTGGTTCAGTGCGATCTGGGCCAGCATCGCCTGGGTACTCTGCGTGACGATTATTGGGCTGCCGTTCGGCCTGTGGATGCTCAACCGGCTGCCGCAGGTGACCACCCTGCGCCCAGAGCAGGGCAACCTCGTGGTCACCGCCAGCGGCGCGATCTATCGGGGCAACGTAGCGCAGGCACCCTTCCTGCTCCAAGCGCTCTGGTTCCTACTGGTCGGCTGGTGGCTCAGTGCGCTGTGGCTCATGGCAGCCTGGGCGCTCTGCACGGTGATCATCGGGATGCCGCTTGGCTTCTGGATGTTCAACCGGGTGCCTGCGGTGGTGAGCCTGACCCGCACCTAACGCGCCAGCGCAGCTGCTCGGCAAGCCCCGCCCAGCAGCCCCAGGGCGGTTGCAAAGTCCGGTTGCCGCGCCAGCCCTCACCCCCCAGCCCCCTCTCCCTGAGCGGGAGAGGGGGGGGCGAACGCTTCCTGATGCCGAATCTCCCCTCTCCCCTTGAGGGAGAGGGGCCGGGGGTGGAGGGGTAAAAGGCGACTTTGCAAGCGCCCCGCCAGCAGCCCCGGCTTGCGCGTGCGGCGACACATCCATCGTGTACAATGGCTGGCAGACTGTCCCGCCACCCGGAGGATCCATGCGCCACTTTGCCCGAGCCACGGAGCTTGCTCTCTGCCTGTTGGTCATGCTCTCGACATGCAGTGGCCCGCCGGGGCAGAGTGCATCCATCTCGGGCATCGTCACGGCGTCCAACCCAGCCCTTGGCCCTACGGTGCAGCCGACGATCACGCCAGCCGCGAGTGGGGCGGGTGTGGCCCCCTCCCCCGCCCTTGAGGTGCCCGCCCCGCCCTTGTCTGGGGTCACGGCCCCGGCGACCTCCGGCCAACTGCCCCCCGCGATCCTCGACCGGGCCGTCCAGATGGACACCTATCTGAGCGGGTTGGTGCAACAAAACACCTTCAGCGGCGCGGTGTTGGTGGCCTACCAGGGCCACGTCCTGCTCAGTCGGGGCTACGGCATGGCGAACCGCGAGCAGGCGCTTCCGGCGGCGGCCAGCACGCGCTTTCGCCTCGCCTCGGTCACCAAGCCGCTTACCGCGCTTGGCGTGCTGCGCCTGGTCGCCCAGGGCCAAGTGCAGCTCGACGCCCCAATCTGCACCTATTTCGACCCCTGCCCTGCGGCATGGCAGCCGCTCACGGTGGCTAATCTGCTGCACCACACCTCGGGCCTACCCGACTACACCGACTTCCCCGACTATCCGAATGTCGAGCAGTTGCCTGCAACGTCGGAGCAGGTGGTGGCGCGTTTCCGCGACATGCCGCTGGCCTTTCCGCCCGGCGCAGGCTACGACTACTGCAACTCGAACTTCGTGCTGCTCAGCCTGATCATCGAGCGGGTCACCGGCAAGCACTACGCCGACTATATGCGCGACGAGATCTTCGCGCCCCTTGGCATGGGCGACACGGGCCTTGACCCAGGCGACTTCAGCCCGCTTGGCGGCACCCGTGGCTACGCCGGGGGCGTGCTCGATATTCCCGCCAATGTGAGCAACCTCTACGGCGCGGGCAATCTCTACTCGACGGTCGAGGATTTGTACAAGCTGGCCGTGGCGCTTGACGCGGGCACGCTGCTGCCTGCCGACCTGACGGCTCAGATGACGACGCCGGGCGATGGTCGCTATGGCCTGGGCTGGATGATCGAGCAGCGCGGCCCGAACCGCCTGATCTTCCACCCCGGCTCGATAAGCGGCGTGGCCTCATGGTTCGGGCGCTACCCTGACGCTGGCCTCACCATAATCGTCCTCAGCAACGATTACTACGCCAACGTGTACGGCATCGCCGACAGCCTGGCCGCGCAGATCTTCAACTGAGCCAAGGTTTCAGGTGCTAGGTTTCAGGTTTCAGGCCGAACGCAGCAGAATGACTTGCGGGTGCCGCAACTGAAACGTATCCGCGAACCTTGTCTTATGCGCCGTGGGGCGTCTCTGCCGACACGCTCAGATCCGCCTCGGCCACACGCGCCATTGCCCGCAGGCCATAGGCGAAGGCCGCACGCTCTTCGGCGTCAAGCTGGTCGAGCCAACTGCGGAGGCGCGCCGCGCTGCCTTGGTGCAGGCGCGCAACGAGATCCGACCCTTGGGGCGTCAGGCTGACGAGGGCGCGCCGCCGGTCGGTTGGGTCGCTGGCCCGCGCCACCATCCCGTCTTGGACGAGTCGATCAACCAGATGGCTGGCCGTCGGCAGCCCAATCTGGAGTACCTCGGCGACTCGGCCAATCGGCGTGGGCGCTTCCCGGGCAATCACGAAGAGGGTCTTCAGTTGGGCCATCGAGCAGTCGAGGACGAGCCATTCGACGACGGTCGTGCGCTGAAGTGCGTGCAAAATAGTGCCATAGGCATTAAGAATGTCGTCGGTCGACATGGGCATTTCCATCGCGCTGCGCCTCTGTAGGGGGGTACGCCGCCAAGCATAGCATAAAAGGTCGATACGGTCAATTTATTTGATTGGATAGAATAGTTTGACGGGTGAATACAATATGCTATACTAGCTAATGTGCCCAGGAGTGGGCACGCTGCTTGTATGACGCACCCGCATCCTATCGCCGTAACTCGTCGGCCTACGCCGTAGCAAGGCTCCACATTTTATGAGTAATACGCGCCCGAAAGAGCGGCTGAAGGGGATGGCGATCTCCGATGTTTCGATCCAGCAGCCGGTCTTCATCAGCATGATGATGTTGCTGGCGGTGGTCATTGGCCTGCTGGCCTACAGCTCGCTCCCGGTCAATTATCTGCCCGACTTCGCGATGCCGATTGTCTCGGTCACCGTCACCTACCCCGGCGCCGGGCCAGAGACAATTGCCCAGCAGGTGGCCCAGCCAATTGAGGAGGCGCTGAACACGATCAGCGGGGTGGACACGATCAATTCGACGGCGGGCGAGGGCATCGCGCAGATTATGGTCACCTTCACCGAGGGCGTGCCGATTGCCCAGGGCATTCAGAATGTGCGCGAGAAGGTGAACGCGGTGGTGCCGCGCCTGCCGCGTGATGTCGGCACGCCGATTTTTCAGCAGTTTGATGTGGGCGCACTGCCCATCCTCCAGCTCGCTGTCTCTAGCGACGGCACACTTTCGCCCCTGCAACTGCGGCGCCTGATCGACGATGTGTTTGCGCCCGCCATCCAGCGGCTTGATGGGGTCGGCTCAGCCAATGTGAATGGCGGCCAGACCCGCCAGATCAATGTGCTGATGGATCTGGATCGGCTCAGCGCGTACCAGATTGCGCCCGCGCAGATCAGCGCGTCAATTCGCAACGCCAACACCAACTTGGGCCTGGGCAGCGTCGATACCGGCGAGCAGAATATCAGCCTGCGCGCCCCGAGCCAGATTACGTCCACCGCCGACATTGTAAAGCTGCCGATCACCGGCACCCGCTACACCGTCGGCGATGTGGCGACGGTCGTGGATGGGGTCAACGATGCCAGCACCCGCGAACGGCTCAACGGGCAGGACGCGGTCAGTATCAGCATTGTCAAGCAGGCGAAGGCGAACACGGTCTCGGTGGCGACCAGCGTCCGCGCCGAGCTCGACCGGCTTTTTGCGCTGCACCCCGAGCTGAAGCACGTCATCGCCCTCGACCAGTCGATCCAGATTAGTAAGTCGGTGGCAAGCTCGCTGGAGGAGATGGTGCTGGCGGTGATCGCGGCGCTGCTGGTCGTGCTGCTCTTCTTCCGCGACTTGCGGAACACGCTGGTGACGATGGCCGGCATGCCGGTGATCCTGATCCTCACCTTCGGCGCTATGGCGCTCTTCGGCATCAGCATCAACATCATCTCCCTGCTGGCGCTCTCGCTCTCGGTGGGTCTGGTGATTGATGATGCGATTGTGGTGCGCGAAAACATTTTTCGCTACATGGAGCGTGGCTACTCGCCACGGCAGGCGGCCAGCAAAGCCACCGCCGAGGTGGCGCTCTCGGTCGTGGCGATGACCCTGACCGTGGTTGCGGTCTTCCTGCCCGTCACGATGACCACTGGCATCACGGGCTTTATCTTCAAGGCGTTCGGCCTCACCGTCGCCAGCGCCATGCTCATCTCGCTGGTCGAGGCGTTCACCTTCGCACCGATGCTCTCAGCCAATCTTTTTGGCAACCAGCGGGTGCAGCACCACGGCCACCAAGTTGCCTCAGACGACGCGGATGCGCTTGACCCCGACGCGGCGCCGATTGACGAGTCCAGCGACGAGATTGACTGGTTCGGCCAGATGTACGAGCGCATGCTGGCGTGGAGTCTGCGCCACCGCCTGCTGCAACTCGGGTTCACCGCGCTGGTGCTGGTCGCTAGCATCTTCGTCGCCTCGGGCATGAAGACGCAATTCCTCTCCTCGCAGGCGACCGAAGCCTTTGTGGTCAGCTTCGAGTTGCCGGGCGGCAGTTCGATTGAGCGCACCGACACCCTCGCCCGTCAGGCCGAAGCGGTGATCCAGGCCGACCCGGACGTACTCGCCGTACAGTCGTCAGTGGGCGGCACCGGCACCCCCGAGCGCGCCGCGCTGACGGTGCGAACCAAGAGCATTAAGGTCGCCGATGCAGTGCGCGAGCGCCTGCGCCCGCAGCTCGCCTTTCTGCCGAAACTGATCTACGGCGCCCAGAGCTTTTCGGGCATGAGCGGCACCGGCGTCACCGGGCGCAACATCCAACTTAATCTGCGCTCGGCGCTGCCCTCCTCCACCCTGGCCCCCATCGCGGCGCAGGTTGAGGCCGCCGCCCGCAAGATCCCTGGCCTAGTTGATGTCGGCTCGACCTATCAGACGGGGCGGCCAGAGGTGCAGTTCTTTGTGGACCCGGTGCGGGCGGGCGAGCTGGGCATCACCAGCAACGACCTCGCCACGTCGGTGCGGGCGCTGATCAACGGCGACACCGCCACCACCTTGCGCCAGGGCACCGAGGCGGTTGATATTGTGGTGCGCCTTGAGAAGGCGCAGCGCAACAACCCGGACGACCTGGCGACGATTATGCTGCCGACCAGCCGGGGCGGCGTGCCGCTCAGCTCGGTCGCCCGCATCGCGCTGGGCAACAGCCCGACCAGCCTGCGCCGCACCGACCTGGAGAATGAGATTGTGATCGGGGCCAACATTGGGCCGGGGTATAACCAGACTGAACTCCAGAAGGCGCTTCAGGCGGAGATTGCCAAGCTCGATTATCCCCGTGACCAAATCACCGTCGGCTTCGGCGGTGCCCTGCAAAACATGAGCCAGGGCTTCGGCTCGCTCTTCATTGCGATGGGCCTCTCGGTGCTCTTCGTCTATATGGTGCTGGCCTCGCAGTTCGGCTCGTTCATGCAGCCCTTCGTGATTATGCTGGCGATGCCCTTCAGCTTCATCGGCGCCTTCGTCGCGCTGCGGGTCACCGGCATGCCGCTCGACATCACCGGCATGATCGGCCTGATCATGCTGATGGGTCTGGTGGTCAAAAACTCCATCTTGCTGGTGGACTTCACCAACAAGCTGCGAACAGACGGCATGGCGAAAAGCCAAGCGATTGCCCGCGCTGGCGCCATCCGGCTGCGCCCCATTCTGATGACCTCGGCGGCGATTATTGCCGGGGCGCTGCCAACGGCGCTGGGCATCCACTTCTTCAGCAGCGGCGAAGGCTCGGAGTTCCGCCGTGGCCTGGCCGTGGTGCTCATCGGCGGTATGCTCACCTCGACGCTGCTGACGCTGCTGGTGGTGCCGACGGCCTATAGCCTCCTCGACTCGGCGACGGGCCGCTTCAGCCGCCTCTTCCGCCGCACCAAGCCCGCCCTCGCACCCGAGCCGGTGATCCCGGCGGTGGCCCCGTCAACGAGTGCCACGAACACGGATTAAATCGGTATGGCAAGGTTTCAGGTATCGGGTTTCAGGTGCCAGGCCGAGCGCATCAGAGTGCCCTGCGTATGTCTAAACTGCAACGTATTTGCAGACCTTGTCTAACAGCCTAAACAGACCTGACAGGTGCACGCACCTGTCAGGTCTAAAGGAGCCTTTATGAAATCACGCCATCTCGCCACGTTCTTGGGGGCCGGTTTGCTGGGCCTCGCCGCCTGCGCCGCCCCCGCCGCCACGACCAGCCCGACCGTGGTGCCGACGATGTCTGCTGCGGTGGCGACCGCGCCGACGAGCGCCCCGACAAGCGCGCCCATCGGGGAGGCTCAGCCGGCGGCGGTACCTGTCAGTAGCATCAACCTGTCGAGCATCAGCGCCGAGGGGGCAATTATGCCCACGCAGGACGCCAGTCTGCTCTTTGGCATTCAGGGGACGGTGGGGAAGGTGCTTGTCCACGAGGGCGACACGGTGCAGGCCGGACAGGTGCTTGCGACCCTTACCACCGACGCGCTTGATCTTCAGGTGGCGCAGGCCGAGGCGGTGCTGGCCGGGGCACAGGCCCAGCTCACGGGCATCGACGAGGGGCCACGCGCCGCCGGGGTAGCCGCCGCCCAGTCCCAGGTGCGCTCCGCCGAGGCTAATCTGGCCCAACTGAAGGCCGGGCCGAAGGTGCAGGATGCCGCCAGCATGCGCGCTGCCCTGGCCGCCGCCAAAGCGAATCAGGAGACGCAGCGCAACAACTTCTCGGGGGCCAAGACCCGCGCCGACTCGGCGGTTGAGCAAGCGGCCAACGCGCTGCGGAGCGCCCAGGACAATTACAGCACGATTTATTGGAAGAACATCGAGCTTGACAAGCTGCCCGGCGACCTGCCCCAGACGGCGAAGGACGCGGAGGCAGCGGCCCAGCGCGCCGTGTCCAACGCCGAGGAGAGTCTGCGCCAGGCCCAGGTCGGTGCCGAGGGCGCACGGCTGGCCGAGCAGACCGGGAACCAGGCCGCCGAGCAGCAGGTGGCGCAGCAGCAGGCCGCCTTCGACAAGCTTATGCTTGGCGCAACGTCCGAGCAGCTTGCCCAGGCCGAGGCCGCCCTCGCGCAGGCCCGTTCGCAGCTTGACGCCTTGACCCACCCGACCACGGCGGCGGTGCGGGCGGCGCGTGAGGCTTCGGTGGCCCAGGCGACGGCAGCCCTGAGTTCGGCGAAATATAATCGGTCGCAGGCCGACCTCAAGGCGCCGTTTGCGGGCGTGATCGCCAAGGTGAACATTGATGTGGGCGACCCCAGCTCAAGCGCGGGCGCCGCAGCCATGCGCCTGATCGACATCAGCAAGCTTACTGCCGAAGTCGAGGTGAGCGATGTGGACATCGCCGGGGTGCGGATAGACCAGCCGGCGCAGTTGTTCGTCCAGTCACTACCGACGACCACCTTCACCGGCAAGGTTGCCTATATCGCCCCGGCGGCGACGGTGACCGGCAATGTGCGCTCGTACACGGTACGCATCGCCATTGATGACCAGAGCAATCTGCTGTCGGGCATGCGTGTGCGCGTCACGCTGGAGCCGGCGAAGTAGGACATTGCCCCTCACCCCCCGCCCGGTGGCTGAAGCCACGGGCTACGCGGTGCGAAGGCCGCCTACGCGGCCTCACCCAGCCTGCGAAGGCAGGCTTCGTCAACCAAGAGCCGGGGGCTTCAGCCCCCCGGCGGGGGTGAGGGCTGGCGCAGTAACCGAAACGGGCACCGCTTGCGGTGCCCGTTCGTTTATTCTCCGCCCGTGGCGCGTTTTCTGGCCCGCTCTTTGGCGGCGCGCAGCCGCTCAAGCGGGTCGGCGGCGGAAGCAGCGGGCGGCGCGGCGACCACCGGCGCGGGCGCCGGACTCGGTGCGGGCGGTGCCGGTTCGCCCTGCGGCACATGCCCGCCGATACGCGCCCCAGCCCGCCGCTTGGCACCCTGAAGGCGCGCCAACGTCGGGTCGGCGGGCGTGACGACGGCGGGGCGACGAGCGTGTGTCGCCATCCAGAGCCGCGCCGCGCCAAGATCACTCCGACGCAGCATCAGGCGGCGCAGGGCGATGTCCAGCGGCAGCAGGCACAGCGCCAGCAGCAGCAACGGCAGCCCCACCTCCTGCGCCTGCGTCACCTCGCCCGCCACCGGGCGAAAAGCGTCGGTCGCGGCGGTCAGGTGCGTGCCCGCCGTCAGGGCGACCAACTCGTCGAGCAGCGCCGGGTTAGCCTGGGTGCCCCGGTACTCCGACGAGTAGGGCACCACCAGACCGGCGGTCTCTTGCAGAACGACTTGGTCGGCGGCGCTGCCGCTGATATTCACCAGATAGGTGCCGGGGGCTGGGCTAACGAGTTGGCCCTGGTAGCGGTTTGGGGCGACTTGGTGCAGCACCACCTGATGCGTGCCGTCAGTGCCGACCAGCGTGGCCGAGACCACCATGCTCGCCTGAAGCGCAGCGGTGGTCAGCGCGATGGTCGTCTCGCCGCCCGCCACGCTCACCTCAGCGCTGGTGTCTTGGCTGCCGCGCACCGGCAGCACGGCACCCACAAGCTGGCTGGCAAAGCGCGGGAAATCCGCCCAGCGCACCCAGTTGCTGGCCCAGTGGCCCTTCGTGTCGCTGAGCCATGCGGCGCTGCGCCCCAACCCGAACTGCCACGTCGCCAGGAGCGGCTCGCCGTCATCGGTTTCCAGCAGCGTACGGGCGCTTGTTTTGAGCGTGCTGCCGTTGAAGCCGTAGAGCTGCGGCAGCGCGGTGATCCCGGCCAGCACCGGGCTTGCGCCAAGCGCCACCGGGGTGAAGGGGCGCTCGACCAGATAGTTCCCGACGGTCGTGATCGTCTCCTGCACGAAGATTTGCGGCACCTTGCTAATATCCGTCGCCGGGTAATAACGCCCGCCGCCCGTCGTGGCGACTCGCTCAAGGTAGTTGGCCGAGCCGCCGCCCGCCGCCACCACCGAGATCGTCACGCCCTCCGCACGCAAGCGCTGGGCCAAGTCCAACTGATCGCCGCCCGCGCTCCAGCCGTCGGTGAGCAAAACGATGTGCTTGAGGCGAGCGTCCACGCCCTTGAGCAGATTAGCGGCTTCTTGCAGCCCCGCGTGAACATTGGTCGAGCCACGCGGCTCGACCCCGGCCATCGCATTGACCACCTGCTCCTCCGTGACGCCCAAGGTGGGCGGCAGGGTTTGCACGGCGCTGCTGTCAAACGAAACAATGCCGAGGGTGTCTTGGGGGCCGAGCAGTTTCGCCGCCTGGGCGACGGCATCTTTGGCAATGTCAACTTTGCGCGTGGAAGAGGTCTGGCTCTGGGCGCTGCTGCGGTCGTCGCTAGAGCAGTGGCAGGCGTCCATCGAGCCGGACTTGTCGATCACGAAGACCAGCGCCAAGTTGGGGCGCTGCTTGCGGTCACGCACATCCATATAGACCGGCAGCGCCTCCTCGACGGGCGTTTTGCTGTAGCCGCCCACGCCGAAGCTCTGGTCGCCGCCAACCATCAGCAGACCCTTGCCGAGATCGCGCACGTAGCTGGGCAGTGCGGCCATCATGCCAACGGGCAGGCTGGGGGCCGGTGTGTTCACCAGAATCACGGCCTCGTAGGCGCTGAGACTCGCCAAGTCCGTGGGCAGATCGGCGGCGTTCGGCGCACGGATCACCGGCACCATGTGCGTCGCCTGCAGCGCACTGAGCAGCGGCGCGGCGTCGGCCTGCTGTTCGGCGACAAGCAACACGCGGGGCGGCCCTTCCACCTGAATGAGCGCGGCGGCCTCGTTGTTCTGCGCCCGCCCGTCACGCTCAGGCTCGATCTGCACGCGGAAGCGCTGAAAGCCGGTGCCGCTAACCTCAACTGGAAAGGCGACTTTGTTGGCGCCGGGGGCGAGTTGCACGCGCTTGGGTGTGCCAATCACGCCGCCGTCGCCGATCAGGCTGACGGTGGCCGCTTGGGCGACGGTACTCTCGATGGTCGCGGCCACCGTGGCTGTCTGCCCAGCGCGAACGTGGGTGGGCGCATCAACATGGGCGACCAGCGCCTCGGCGTCGCTGGTGGTGACGGCGAGGTCGGCGACATCAAGCGGGATACCGCGTGCAGCGGCGAGGCGGGCCGCCTCGACCGCCTGGCCCGCGTTCTCGCCGCCGTCGGAGAGCAGCACGAGACGCTTTTTGGCATCAGCCGGAAAGAGCGCCGTCCCAAGCTGGATGGCCTCTTCAAGATTGGTGCGCGTAGCGACCGGCACCGAGGTAATGCGGCCCAAGCGCCGCTCGGCGCTAGGGGCGCGTTCGACCAGCGCGTTACCGCCGAAGACGACAATCGCGGCCTGGTCGTCATTGGGCATTTGGGCCAACGCCGCCTGCATAAAGCTCTCGGCCTGCGCGCGGGTGGCGGCGGGGAGCGAGTCGCTGCCGTCGAGCAGAAAGACCGTGGTGAGGCGCTGCACCGGCAGCACCAACTGGGTGCCCGCGACGGCCAGCACGAGGGCCAGGGTGATGCCGGTACGCAGGGCCAAGCCCGCCCAGAAGCGCCACGGCGCGAGGCGGCGCGGGGTGAGCAGCGCAATGGCCCAGATCAGCCCAACGGCCAGCAGCAGCCAGAGCATCTCGGGGTAGATAAAGGAGAGCCGTGGCATACGTAAACTTTCGCGGTTACGACAAGG
>CAIWXH010000328.1 GCA_903916565.1 uncultured Oscillochloris sp.
AACAGGGCTGCGTTATGCCTCAACAGGGCTGCGTTATGCCTCAACAGGGCTGCGTTATGCCTTAACAGGGCAGCGTTATGCCTCAACGCGGCACCTTTATGCCTTAACGCGGCACCTTTTTGGCACAGGGCTGATGCAACGTCGTATGCGGCCCCACGCATTGCCCTCACCCCCTGCCCCCTCTCCCAGAACGGGAGAGGGGGAGCCGAACGCATCCTGTTGCGAAATCTCCCCTCTCCCCTTGTGGGAGAGGGGCCGGGGGTGAGGGGTTTAGCGCGACATTGCCGCAGCCTTGAACCGCAGGCACTACCGCCCGGTGGATGCTATAATGCCCCGCACGACCTTCCGTTTTACAGCGGAGCCTCAATGGAGCCTCAAACCCCCTCTGATGACGACGCACACGTCCAGCCACTGGTCGATTACCTTGAGCAACATCGGGAAACGATCAACGTGGAGGCGCTACGCAAGCAACTTTTGGAGGCGGGCCACCCGCCAGAGTTGGTTGACGAGGCGCTACGGCGCATTGGGCACAACCCCATTCGCAAACCGTGGGCGTGGCCCTTTGGCCTGCTGATCGTCGTGGCAAATCTGGTGCTGGTCGGGGCGATTGAGACGGGCCTTTTCAGTATAAGCAGCGCTCTCTCGGGCACCGTTAGCACGCTGGTTGGCTGGATCGCCCTTGGACTTGTGCCACTGGTGCTCATTGGCGAGATTATCGCCGGGGTTCGGCTGACGAATGGGCCACACGACCGCCTTGGGCGGGCGCTGATCTGGGGTGCCATCTTCAGTGTGATCACCGTGATTATGCTGGTCATCTTGGCCTTTGGCGCATGTTTCATGCTTCTGAGCGGGAGCTTCAACTAATGCGCCAAAGCATTACGCTCCGCTGATGCAGAGGTGCTGATGCTCCCGTATCTGTTTCAGCTCGGCCCCTGGCCCGTGCCAACGCACGGCTTTTTTGTCCTCACCGGGGTCTTTGCCGCCATCGTGGTCTTTGTCTACGAGGCGCGGCGGCGGCAGATGCTCGATGAGCGGCTGGTGGGCATTATCGCCGGGACACTCTTTGGCGGCGCGGTGGGCGCCAAGCTCAGCACGCTGTGGATGTATGTTGAGGCGACGCCTGACCCGACGCTGCTCGGCATTATCGTTGATGGCGGCAAGAGTATCCTTGGCGGCCTGGCTGGCGCCTATCTTGGCGCACTCCTGTTCAAGCGCATCGTCGGCTATCGTGAGCGCACGGGCGACCTGTTCGCGCCCGCTGTGGCGCTAGGCATGGCGCTTGGGCGCATTGGCTGTCTGCTGACCGAACAGATTGGCACGCCCACCACGCTGCCGTGGGGCGTCACGCTCAACGCCGAACTGGCGGCGCGCATTCCAAACTGTTCGTACTGTGTGCCAGGCGTGCGCCTGCACCCGTCATTCCTCTACGAGATTTTGTTTCACCTGCTGATGTTTGCGCTGATCTGGTGGTGGCTGCGGCCCCGCGTCTTCGTTAAGGGCGAACTGTTTAAGATCTACCTGCTGGCCTACGCGCTCTTCCGCTTTGCCGTCGAGTATGTGCGCGGCAATCAGGTGGTCTGGGAAGGGCTGAGCCGCTCACAGCTCTTCCTCATCCCGAGTACGATCTTGCTGCTGCTGTACTTTGGGCGCCAGTGGCAACGTGGCGTCTATCGGCTGCCGCTGCCGCCTGCGGCGGTCGAGGAACGAGGTGTGGCATGATCTTTATCTTTTTCGTCATCATTGGGCTAATCATCTGGGTTGCCGTGATGCTCAGAGCAGCGAACCGCGACGACGCTCCGGGGGCGATGCGACAGCGTGCCCAGCGCGACCAAGCAGATGAATCGCACGTCATTCACACAGGGCGCGGGGTGCTGGTCGTGATTGCCGTTGTCGTGGGAATGTCGCTCGTGCTTCTCCTAATCATCCTCGGCACATGCATGACGGTTGTCCCGATGAACACGTCACCACCGCTGCCCTGAGTCTCTTGCGGCGTTAGGCATGTTTCAGAATCGGCCATTCCAGCTTGACAGTTTCGAGTCTTTGACCCATACGGATGCTGGCGGCTTGGCGGCTTGGCGGCTTGGCGTGAGATTCTTCCGGCCTGGCGTGGAATACCGCAAACGGTCAATCTGGATTGAACCATGCCTTACGCCATTGCTCACAAGTTAAGGATTTCGCCGCGTTGTCACGAGCCAGATGGGATTGCGCTATGAACGACTCACAGCCCCAACGCAACGACGCTCCGCCAAACCAAACCAACACAGAGGAACACCCGGCCATGACCGGCTGTGCATGGGCTATTCTCAACGTGATCATCCTGTTCGCCATCGGCTATCGGGTTACCAGGATGCACGACAGGTTCTTCCGTGATTCAGAAATCCTCCTCGCGATCCCTTTCGTCATTTTCGCCGTCGAGGCGCTGCTTGGCATCGTCGCCCGCCTCAGCACTGGGCACCAGCAGGTGGGCCGCAACATAATCTGGATGGTGACCTGGACGGTGATTGCCTTCCTTCCGCTCGTTGTACTCAACCTTGCCGTCATGTGGTGGTCGGGCTGATGCCTGGGGCGGGCTGAGCGTTGGGTGCTGCCGTTAAGCCAAGGTTTCAGGTTTCAGGTTTCAGGTTTCAGGTTTCAGGTTTCAGGTTTCAGGTTTCAGGTTTCAGGTTTCAGGTTTCAGGTTTCAGGTTTCAGGTTTCAGGTTTCAGGTTTCAGGCTTCAGGTTTCAGGTTTCAGGTTTCAGGCTGAACGCAGCAGCAAGCGCTGCACGTGCCCAAACGGTAACGCATCCACGAACCGTGTCTAAGGAGCCAAGAATGACCATTGGGATGCCGCTACGCGAGGATCGGGTGCTACGCTATGTGAGCGCGTTCTGTCCCCATTGCTTCCACGAGCGCCCCGAGCGCCCGTTGGCTGAGGTGGCCCGCCTCAGTGGCTACCTTGCCGCTGAAGCTGACGGCACGGTCTGGCTGGTGCGCGGCTGCCCCACGCACGGCCTGGTGCGTACGCTGTATGACGAGTCGGCGGAAATCCTGACCTATCTGGAGCAGTGGACGGCACCGACGAAGCGCCACACGCCTGATCTGTTCGGCAACTTTGACCCGCTGCCGTCGGCCTATCTGCGCGGCTTGGGCGAAATGCAGACCCAGCACACCTGCATTCTGCTGGAAGATATTGAGCAGAGTTGCAACCTCTGTTGCCCAAACTGTTTCACCGCCAGCTCGCCGCAGCTACGCGGGAGTGTGCCGGTCGCGACGGTGCTGGCGAACCTCGACACGCGCATCGCGCGCGAAAATGGGCGCGTTGACGTGCTGATGATCTCGGGCGGCGAGCCGACGCTGCACCCACAGCTTTATGCGTTGCTCGACGCGGTGATTGAGCGACCTGTAGTGCGGATCTTGCTGAACACCAACGGCATCGAAATCGCCCAGAACGACCGGCTGCTCGCCTATCTCCAGAAGCACCACAAGCGCATCGAGGTCTATCTCCAGTTCGACGGCTTCAAGCTGGAAACGCACCGCCACCATCGCGGCGCCGATCTGCGAAAGGTGAAAGAGCGGGCCATTCAGCGCCTGAGCGCAGCGGGGGTCTTCACGACACTGACGATGACGGCGGCGCTGGGTGTGAACGACGACGAGATTGGGGCGGTGGTGCGCCACGCGCTGGCGACACCGTTTGTCGGCGGGGTGAGCATTCAGCCGCAGTTTGGCAGCGGGCGCGGCACGCCGCTTGACCCGCACCGACGGCTGACGCATACGGGCGTCTTGGCACGCTTAGGCCCGCAGACCGACGGCCTCGTGACGTGGCGCGACCTGACGGCGCTGCCCTGTTCGCACCCGCACTGCTGCTCGGTGGGCTACATGATCCTGACCGACAAGGGCGAGTGGAAGTCGCTGACGGCGATCATCGGCCACGAACAGCTCAAGACGCACCTTGATCTGGTGAGCAACCGCATCGTTGACCCGGAGCTTTCGGCGCAACTGCGGGGGCTGGTGAAAGAGTCGCTGTTGGGCCTGTTGAGCGAACAGAGCAGCCTGAGCCACCCGCAGATCGGCGAGCTGTTTCGGAACATCTGCCAGACCTGCGACATCGGACTGAGTACGCTGCTGCAACTGGCGGGCAGCGCAGTGCTGGGGCGTCAAGACCAGCTACGTGACCTGCTGGGCCGCCGCGTGAAGCGGATCACCGTGAAGCCTTTTATGGACATGCACACGATGTTGGAGGAACGACTCTTGCAGTGCTGCACGCACGTTGGCACGCAGGGCGCGGGCGAGGCGCAACAGTGCGCGCCGTTCTGCGCGGTGCAGGCGTGGCCCGCCCTAGCGCAGCAGAAACTCGCGGCGCACGCAGCGCTGAACATACCACAGGAGGCACGATGAGCACCTACGACCCGGACGAGGCGGCGCGGGCGGCGCGGGCGGCGCAGGCGGCGCGGGCGGCGCAAGGGGCGCCTGCGGGGCGGGCCACGGTGAAGGACCCGCTGCCGTACTGCATCTACACGACGGTGTGCCTGATCGCCTGGGTGGTTTCGCCGCCGCTGGCGCTGGCCTTCTTCGCCGGGTTGGCGCTGCGGAAATACTGGCGTGCGTGGCAGGCGGGGCTGAGTAAGTCGGACTGTCTGCTGGGCGACCCACGGCGCGTCATGGTTTACCTTGGCGTGCTGATGGTCGCGGGGGCCGGGGCGACGCTCTGGCAGTTGATTGGGGTGGTGTTTCGGTAAATTTGCCCCGCGTCGCAAATCTTTTACCACGAAGTTCACGAAGAACACGAAGGCCGAACTGCACATGATTGACGAAACCTTCTGGGAGCCGCGCTTCGCGGCGTTTCTGGCACAGCGCACGGTCTCGCCCGACACGGCCCACGACAGCGAACATATCCGACGGGTGGTGGCAAACGCCCGCATCCTCGCCAGCGTTGAAGGGGCCGACATGGCGGTCGTATTGCCCGCCGCGTGGCTTCACGACTGCGTCAGCGTGCCAAAAAACTCGCCGCAGCGTGCGCTGGCCTCGACCATGGCGGCCACGGCAGCCAGCGCCTTTCTGGCGGCGTCGGGCTACTCACCGTTCCTGCTGCCGGCGATTGCCCACGCGATTATCGCCCACAGCTTCTCGTCGGGCATTGCCCCGCTCACCAACGAGGCGCGGGTGGTGCAAGACGCTGACCGGCTCGATGCGCTAGGCGCGGTGGGCCTAGCGCGCTGCCTGATGCTCGGGGGCCAGTTGGGGCGACCGCTCTACGACCCCGCCGAGCCATTCCCCGTGCAGCGCACGCCCGACGACGCCGTCGCGACCATTGACCACTTCTACACCAAGCTGCTGCGGCTGGGTTCAACCATGACCACCGCCGCCGGGCGGGCCGAGGCCGAACATCGCACGGCCTTCCTGCGCGCCTTCTTGCACCAGCTCGGCCACGAGATTCGCACGCCGGTGCCGGAGTAACCAGTACACGTTGGCGGAAATGCGCGACAGATTTTTTACCACGAAGCGCACGAAGTTCACGAAGGTCGAACCGTTTGCTACTGTACTTCGTGCCTGACGAGAATCGCCGCGCAATCCTACAGGAACTTCCAGAAAGCTGTACTGGGCCTGTTGGACGCAGATCAATCCAGATGTATAATCAGGAAGCGCGAGCATCCGTGTAGCAAGGGAGATGACCTATGTCCAATCCACCGACCACGCCGGCCTCCATCGGGGGGCCAATCACGACCGTCACTAACGCCGGCCTGAGCCTCGTCCGTTTGGGCACCTCGACGATCAGCGCACCGCTGAAGAGCGTCGGTGACCTTGGCGTCAGCCTGATCCGTTTGGGCACCAGCGTGCTCACGGTACCGATTGCCGTTATCTCGCCCCAGACCCGCAACGAAGTGGTTGCCGCGAGCAACGAGGTGACCGACGCGGCCAGCAAGCTGTACACGACCATCGTCAATGCCGTGATCGGTGGCATTGATAGTGTGGCGAACAGCGTCACTACGGCGGTCAACGAGGCCGTCCAGCCCACCCGCAAGTAAGTCGGCCCAGCCCCAGCCAGCGCGGCCCAGCACACCAGTGTGGGCCGCGCTGTCGTGTCGTGGTATCATCTGGGGCTGTGGAAGCCGTCACGGGAGCTGATTATGCACTCCGCTCGCAACCCCTTCACGCTCGATGTCTTTGGCCTGCCGTCCGACCCGCTGACGGCGCTCGACCTCGTCCTCGCCGGTGCGCTCACCCTCGGAGGGGCTGGACACGTCTTGCTCGCGCCCATCGCCTACCGCCACGAGAGCGCGCAGAATCAGCTGTGGTTTGCTGGCTCGGGCCTCGCGCTGATGTTTCTCGGGATGCTCAACCTGGCCCGCGTGCGTGGCGACGACGCCGAGACGCGCAGGCTGAGCAAGGTGGCGAACCCCGCCGGGGCCGTGTTTCTGCTCCTCTTGGCGGCCCGCTTGCGCGAGCGGCAGACCGTGGCGGCGCTGGCACTGAGCGTGGGCCTGACGGCGCTGGCGCTGCGAAAGTAACGCACTTGTGGCCCGCCTTTCCCCTTCGCCCTGAACGGACGCGGGGGAAGAGGCAGCGGTCGCTAGTACAGCTTTTCGGAAGTTCGCTGCGGGTGGAGACAAGGAGACAATGTGACCGGGAGATGGCGGCCTGAAGCGATCTCCTTGTCTCCTTGTCTCCCGGTTTCCTTGTCTCAACCCAGCAACGAACTTCTGGCGACGTGTACTAGTGCAACCAGCCACCGGGAGCCTCGGACACCCTCGTTGCGGGAAGACGGCGCCAGATTGCAGACGGTTGGTGAGCGAACAGGCAAAGGCGCCAAGTTCTGCACCGAGAGTGAGACGACCCACCTGTCAGTAACGCTTCACCCACGTCTCTGCCGGAGGCAGCATGCAGTCTCTCACGCGCACCATCGGCCTGGGCTTCATCGCCCTCTGTCTGCTGTCGGTGGCCCTCAAAGTCTTTGTGCCCCTGCCTAATAGCCTGGGCTACGCGCCCCTCGATGTGGGCATCGCGGCGAAGGCGCAGCCCGTCGAGGTCGTGATCTGGTACGGCACCGAGAAGAAGCTCTGGCTTGAAGAGGCCGCTCGCCTCTTCGCGACGCGCAACCCCACGGTGGGCAGCCACCCGATCAGCATCAAGCTTGTGGGCCTCGGTTCACGCGAAATTGCCGAGCGCGTGGCCCGCCAAGACTGGGGCAACGCCCCGCGCCCGAGCGTCGTCAGCCCGGCCAGCAGCGTCTGGACGAAGCTGCTGAGCAGCGATTGGACGGCACGCGGGAACGCCAGCGCGCTGATTAGCGGCGACCCGACGCCCCTGGTGCTGACGCCCTTGGTGGCGGTCGCCTGGGAGGAGCGGGCCAGCTTAATCTGGCCGCACGGCACCGGCAACTTCTGGCAAGACCTGAGCGACGCCATCGTCGCCAAAGACGGGTGGGCGGAGATCGCCACAAAGGGCGGCCTCACGCCCGGCTCGCCCGCGTACACTAAAGTCCAGGGCTGGGGCTTCGTCAAATTCGGCCACACCTCGCCCCTCACCTCAAACAGCGGCACCCAAACCCTCGCCCTGCTCGCCTACGCCTATCAGCACAAGACCGCCGGGCTGACCACGGACGACCTGAACGACCCAGCGTTCCAGCGCTGGCTGGAGGCCATCGAGCGCTCGACGCTTGACTTTGGCGAGAGTACCGGCACCCTGATGACCAGTATGATCCAGTATGGGCCGAGCCGCTTCGATGTGGTGATGGTCTACGAGAATTTGGCGATTGAGGGCGTAGAGGCGGCCCAGCGCGGCGCAAAGCAGCCAATCCACATCTACTACCCGCCCGCCACGCTGCTCAGCGATCACCCGTACGCCATCCTGGGTGACCCGCTGACCACGGC
>CAIWXH010000329.1 GCA_903916565.1 uncultured Oscillochloris sp.
CAATGCGGCCTATAACCAGATAGCGAACGTAGCGCCTGATGCCTTCGGGCCAGGGCGTAGGGGCTGTGGAGTGCAGCCCGGCAGGATTGCCCTGCTGAACCGGAAGCAAGCGTCATAAAACGCTAGGCTTTTGGATACTATGACCACCACATCAGCCATCCCACCAACTGAGCGCCATCCGCGTGTTGCGGCAGGAGTCGCGGCGCGGGTCGGTCAGATTGCCTTCGGCTTTGCGCTCATCACCGCCATGCTCTCCTGGGTATGTCGGCTTCATGCTCAGCTCGCTCGGCCTCCCGATCCTGCTCGGCTCGTGGTGGGCGCTTATCCCCAGTATCGCCGCAGTGGCCTTCATGGTCATCCGCACGGGGTTCGAGGATCGGCTGCTCCAGGCGGCTCTCCCCGGCTCCCAGAACTACACCCGCGCTGTCCGTTACCGGCTGGTTCCCGGCATCTGGTAAGACAAGGTTCGCGGATTGGTTGCGAAGCCTGCCTTCGCAGGCTCATTCAGGCCGCGCAGGCGGCCTTCGTAGCCGTAGCCCGTGGCTTCAGCCACCGGGCGGGACTGCTATAAGTATGGCACAGCACGTGTCCGAAGACTTTGCGTTGCTTGAGACGCTGCGGTTGCACGACGGCGCGTATACACTGTTGGCCCGCCATGTGCAGCGGCTCATGCGCTCGGCCCGCTACTTCCAGTTCATGGTTGCCGCCAGTGCGGTCACCGCTGCGCTGCACGCCTACGCCCAGGCGCTGCCCGCTGGGTGTTGGCGCGTACGGCTGCTCGTCTCACGGGCGGGCCGCGTGCGGCTGGAACATCACCCGGTCGCGCCGCTGCCGCCGCAGCCACTCACCGTGGCGCTCGCTGGCTCGCCCGTCGC
Organism: uncultured Oscillochloris sp.; assembly: GCA_903916565.1. Taxonomy (GTDB): domain Bacteria; phylum Chloroflexota; class Chloroflexia; order Chloroflexales; family Chloroflexaceae; genus CAIWXH01. The sequence goes on from CAIWXH010000329.1 coordinate 876, forward strand.
GAGCGACGACATGTTTCTCGCCCATAAGACCACCCAGCGGGCGGTGTACGCGGCGCACCGGGCTGAACATCCGGCGGTGTTCGAGGTCTTGCTCTGGAACGAGCGGGGCGAACTGACCGAGTTCACCACGGGAAATCTGGTCGTCGAGCTGGACGGCGCGTGGCTGACGCCGGCATGCGCCAGCGGCTTGCTGCCCGGCACCCTACGCGCCGAACTGCTTGAGCAGGGCACGATCCGCGAAGCAGTCCTGCCCTGCACCGTGTTGGCCCAAGCCGCACGGCTCTGGTTCATCAACAGCGTGCGCGGTCAGGTGGAAGTGCGACTCGGCTGAGGAGCAGATGAAGACCGTCATTCTCGACAACTACGACTCCTTCACCTTCAACCTGTACCAGATGGTCGCAGAGGTCAACGGCGAGGTGCCGCTGGTCATTCGCAATGATCAGCTTGCCTGGGCTGAGTTGCAGACGCTGGCCTACGACAACCTGATTATTTCCCCCGGCCCTGGGCGACCTGAGCAGCGACGCGACTTTGGCATCTGCGCCGAGGCGCTGCGGGAGGCGCACACCCCGGTGCTTGGCGTCTGTCTGGGCCATCAAGGCATCGCCGCCCACGCTGGTGGCACCGTCACCGCTGCGCCAGAGGTGATGCACGGACGGTTGAGCGCGATCTACCATAATGAGGCGCCGCTGTTCACTGCGCTGCCACAGGCATTTCTGGCGGTGCGCTACCATTCGCTGCTGGTCGCCCAGCCCCTGCCCGCCTGCCTGGAGGCGACGGCGTGGACGAGTGACGGGCTGCTGATGGGCCTGCGCCACCGCGAGCGCCCGCTGTGGGGCGTGCAGTTCCACCCCGAGTCGATCTGCACCGAACATGGCTACCGGCTGCTCGCCAACTTTCGGGCGCTCACGGCGCAGTACGGTCGCCCAAGCCGGGGCCGTCGCTCGTGGGCCGGGTACTCGTGCGTCCCGGCGGGTGCCGCGCCGCCGCCAACCGCCACCGCGCCAACGCCAACGATGCGCGTCTACAGTCGGAGGCTAGAGCGCCTCTATGATCCCGAGCAGGTCTTTACGCAGCTCTTTGGAGCGGCACCCTACGCCTTTTGGCTGGATAGCAGCCGGGTTGAGCCGGGCCTGGCGCGCTTCTCGTTCATGGGTGACACGAGCGGGCCACACAGTCAGCGTGTGCAGTACGATGCGGCACGCCGCGAACTGCACATCACCCAAGGCAACCGAACCGAGCGCCGCGACGAGCGCATGTTCGCCTACCTGAAGCAGCGGCTTGCGGCGCTTGCCTGCCGCAATGACGAGCTACCGTTTAATTTCAATTGCGGCTTTGTCGGCTACGTTGGCTATGAGCTGCATAACGATTGCGGGTTCAGCGCTGGACATCGCGCACCGCTTGATGATGCGTGCGTCCTCTTCGCGGATCGCGTCATCGCGTTTGACCAGCAGGCGCAGACGACCTATCTGGTCTGTTTTGACGAGGCGCACCGCCCCAACCGGGTGGAGGCGTGGTTCGCCGCTGTCGAACAGCAACTCAAAACCCTTCAGCCGCTGGATGAACTGAGCCACGGCGTTCACCCGCAGCCGTTCCAATGGCGGCTGGCCCGCTCGCAAGCGCAGTACCTCCGTGACATTCACGAGTGTCAGCGCTTGATTCGGGCGGGCGAAACCTACGAGGTCTGCCTGACCAACCAGCTTCATGCGGCGATCAGCCTGGAGCCGCTGGCCCTCTACCGGACGCTGCGGCGGATCAACCCAGCGCCCTATGCGGCCTATCTGCGGCTTGGCGCAAACGCCGTCCTCTGCTCCTCACCCGAGCGCTTCCTTCAGATTGACCGTGACGGCTGGGTCGAGTCGAAACCGATTAAGGGCACCCAGCCGCGTGGGACGAGCGAACCCGAAGATGCGGCCCAGCGCCAGCGCCTTCAGACGAGCCAGAAAGATCGTGCGGAGAATCTGATGATTGTCGATCTGGTGCGGAACGATCTGGGGCTGGTCTGTGCAATCGGCAGCGTCAGCGTCCCCAAGCTGATGCAGGTCGAAACGTACGCAACGGTTCACCAGCTCGTCTCGACGATCCGGGGGCGGCTTCGCGCAGACATGCGCCCGCTTGATTGCCTCCAACACGCCTTTCCCGGCGGGTCAATGACGGGTGCGCCCAAGCTTCGCACCATGGCGATCATCAGCGCGCTAGAGCAGCAGGCGCGGGGGATTTATGCGGGTGCGCTTGGCTATCTGGGGCTAAATCAGACCGCCGACCTCAACATCGTGATCCGCACCATCGTCATGACGCCCAACGCGCTGAGCATTGGCGTGGGCGGCGCGATTGTCGCGCTCTCGGAACCCGAGGCCGAATTCGCGGAACTGCTGCTCAAGGCGCAGGCGCTCATTCAGGCGATTATGCGCCTGGCACGCACCGATGACGCCGCCGCCCTCGCCCAGCTTGAACAGCAGCTACGGCACCACGGGGTTGCCGACGTGTGACGGCTGGCTGTTCGTCACGCGGGTGGCCCGTGGTATCATCGCGGCTGGGTATGTCGGCTTAACACAGGTAAACGCATCGTGAACAAAGGTGTCCTCTACGCCGCAGGCTCCTACACCGCCTGGGGCTTGCTCCCGATTTTCTGGAAAGCGCTGCACAATGTCCCCGCCCTTGAGATTCTCGCCAACCGCGTCGTCTGGGCGCTGGTGGTCACGCTGGCCTTCGGCGCGGCCCGCAGCAACTGGGCCTGGTTCGGCACAGCGCTGCGCGATCGGCGCACCCTGCTGACCTTCGGTGCCACCGCGCTGCTGCTCGCGGTCAACTGGGGCGTCTATATCTGGGCGGTGAACGCCGGACACGTCGTCGAGTGTAGCCTGGGCTACTTCATCAACCCGCTGGTCAACGTCTTCCTCGGCGTCACCTTCCTGCGCGAACGGCTGCGCCTCGGGCAAACCGTGGCGATCACCATCGCTCTGGCCGGGGTACTCTATCTGACGGTGACCTACGGTGCGCCGCCGTGGATTGCCCTGGTGCTGGCGGGCACCTTCGGCAGCTACGGGCTGCTCCGCAAGACCGCCCAGCTCAACTCGCTTGAAGGTTTCACCCTTGAGACCGTCGCCATGTTCCCGCTGGCCCTAGGCTTCCTGATCTTCACCGAAATGACCACGGGCGGGGCGCTCGTTCACGCGGGCTGGGGCACGACGCTGCTGCTCGCCTCATCGGGCGTGATCACGGCGGTGCCGCTGCTGCTCTTCGCGTCGGGCGCACGTCGCGTGACGATGACGACACTCGGCCTGCTCCAGTACATCGCGCCGACGCTCCAGTTCTTCTTGGGCGTCACGCTGTACGGCGAAAAGCTCACCACGCAGAGCCTCGTGGGCTTCGCGCTGGTCTGGCTGGCCCTGGCGATCTACACCATCGAGGGGGCGGTCAGCGGCGGGCGAGCGAGCCGCGCCCGCACGGCGGCGGCGGCGCTAAAGTAGTGTCCGCTTACCGCGCCAGCCCTCACCCCCGGCCCTCTCTCCCTGAACGCATACCTGTACCCACAACGTTTTTGGGGACGCGGGCGGTGCCAGGATCGCACGCTCGCTGGCCGCGAAAACGCGCAAAGCGCACGAGAGAAGCGCATGGCTGTTCATATTTTCGTGCCCTCTGCGCTCCTTTGTGGTGCCAGCGCCGTCCTCCCGTCGCTGGCCGCGAAAACGCGCAAAGCGCACGAG
>CAIWXH010000330.1 GCA_903916565.1 uncultured Oscillochloris sp.
GACCAGTCTCCGGGTCACGGGGCGCCAGTTGCGGCAGCGCCACTTGCAGCGCCACCCGCTGTGCCCGGTGCGGCACCACCACGCCCAGCCCTGTCTGATGTTCCAGCGCATGCCCTGCGGGGTCGGCCAGAAACGCGAGGACGGCGCTGACCAAGTCTTGCTCGAAACGATTGGCGACTTGGCTCGCTGCTTCGTCGTGAACCACCACGACCAGCGGGTACTCCGGGGCCAGCACGCGGGCGACAAACGCATCGGGGTGCGCGAGATCCGCAAGCACGGCGGTCTGCTTCGAGTGATAGGCAATCCCGTCGTAGGCGTAAATCTCTTCACAGAGAAAGTCGGCCATGACGGTGTGCAGCCGAAAGCTCTCGGCGAACTTGACCATCGGCGGCGCGGGCTGACGGCCCAACAGCGTCACGAAGAGCGACTCGTAGGCGCGGTACTCCTGAAAGGTGCGCCGTCGCTCGTCGCCCCAGCCGTGGGCGATGATCGGCGGCATCTGGCGATGGTCGCCCACAACGATAAGCTGACCGTCCTCGCGCAGCGGCAGCGCCGCCATCAGCGCCTCGGGCAAATTCATCTGCGAGGCTTCGTCGAGCACCAGACAGTCGCAGAAGCGGTGGCCGAAGATGCCGCCCGCGTCTTTGAGCATGCCGTAGATCCCGCCGGGAGTCACGCCCGCGAAGCACCAGCGTTCGCCCCGCAGCGTCGCCGCTTCATGCTCACCTTTGACGAGTATCGTCACGTCTGCGTTGATTCCGTCGCTGGGCCGCACGCGATAGAGCGGCACGTTCAGCAGCCGGGGGTGAACGTACGTGGCAAAGATCTGCGGGTGCAGCGCCGCCATCTCACGCAGTTCGTCCAGCACCTCGGCCAGTTTTTCCAGCAGCACGTTGGTGGCCGCGTGGGTTTTGCAGGTGAGCAGAGCGCGAAACTCTTGGTCGGCGTCAAGCGCGCCTTGCAGCCGTGCGAGCAGCGCAAAGGCGGTGGCGTAGCTTTTGCCGGTGCCGGGTGGCCCCTGCACCAGCAGCGTCGGCGCATCGCCGTGCTGCGCGATATACGCACGCTGGTTGGCGTCGAAGGCGTGCCAGGCGCCCACGGCGTGCAGCGCATCTAGCCCCGCCATGAAGCGCGTCTGCCCCGCTTGCGCTTCCACCGGCCACGTCACATGTTCGCTCGCCGGGTCAGCCAGTCGTGCGTAGACGGTGTTGGGTTGGCCTTCGCGCAGGCCAAGCACGACCGCTTTGCAGAAGTAGCCGTACCAGTCGTTTGGCTCGGGGTCGAGCGTGTAGCGCTCGCCTTCGACCAGCGGGCGCACGAACGCGCCGACCGTCGGAAAGACGTAGCCGTGTGACCAACTGCCGCCAAATGACTCGTCCAGTTCCAGTTCGACCATGCCGCTGTGGGCGTCAATGCGCTTCAGTTGGGCGCGCCGCCCATACAGCAGTTGCTTGACCGTCGGCGTCAGCGGGCGCTGCTCCGCCACCGGCAGGCGCGCATCAACGCCCCAGCGCGGCGCAAAGACCATACGCTCGTCGGGCCGAATCGTCGAGAGCGCCAGCACGGTCGCGAGGTCGCAATCCACGCCTTCCAGGTC
>CAIWXH010000331.1 GCA_903916565.1 uncultured Oscillochloris sp.
CCCCTGACGGCGATCATCCTGCCGGTCATCCTCGCCTTCACGCTGCTGGTGGTGGAAGTGTCGGAGCGCTGGCTGGAGGTGGCGATGCTGGAGGACGCGCTGCAAGCGGCCACGCGCTCGGCGGTGCAGCGCCTCGACTACGCCGCGTTCGCCCGTGGCGAGATGGGGCTGCCCACCACCGTGCCATGCACACGGCAGACCCTCGCACGGAGCCTGGGCCAGCCGTGTGCCGCCGTGATCGCCGTGGCCGACCGCTTCCTTCGCACCAACCTACGCGGTGTGCGCGGCCTGGTCGGGGCCAGCCCGGATGCGGCCATCGCGGCGGTGGCCGATACCGTCGAGTGGACGGTCATGCCCGCCGGGGGCAGTTGCACCTACCGCTCGGGCCGCAGCGTGCCCACCGACCCGACGCCCCTGATGTGCGCCGAAATGCAGCCGACGATGCGCGGGGTTGTCGGCTGGGGCACGTTCACGCCCGCCATTGTCGCCGCCGACCGCCTTGACCCCGTGGCCCGGTGAGGGGACGGGGGGACACGGGGACCCGGGGACACGGGGAGGGGGGGACACGGGGAGGGGGGACACGGGGACACGGGGACACGGGGACACGGGGCACTGCCCACTGCTTACTGCTTACTTGCTTGCTTACGCGAAAGGACCAGCCATGTCCGCACTCACGCCTAGCACGTCCACCCTTGGTCAAGCGATGACCCGGAAGAAGGCCAACCCGTTGCCCGCGCTGCTGCTGGCGCTGGGGCTCATCGTCGCCGTGGGCGGCGCCATCGTGGGCTATCTGGAGAGCCAGAAGACCGAGATGGTGGTCGTCCTCACCCGCGACGTGCCCTACGGCCAGCAGATCACCGCCGAGGACGTGGGCACAGTCGCGGTGGCGCTGCATCGCCCGGCCCAGCTCGCCGGGGTGCATACGCCCGCCGCCGTGGTGGGCCAATACGCCGCCCGCAACCTGGGCACGAACGACCTGGTGCAGCCCGCCATGCTCATGCCCGCGCTGCCGACGCAGCCGGTCTACCCCAACGGCGAGCAGCTTGGCGTGAATAGGGTGCCGGTGCCGTTCAGCGTGGGGTCGCTTGGCCCCGTGAGCTATCACGACCGCGTGAACATCGGCTTTACCGACGCGACCGGCGATGCGACCCTCTGTGATGCGACCAAGGAGGCCAGCCCGCAGCCGTCGCCGCTGAACCCCGCCGCGACGGGCGGGCCGACGCTGCGCCCCTACACCTGCCGCTTCCTCAGCGCGGTGCGCGTGCTGTGGATTGACGGAGGCACCGCCTACCTGGAGATGACGCCGTACCAGGCCCAGGCGATGTGGGCGATGCAGGCCGCTGGGGTGCAGCTCTGGGGCGAGCGCTTCGGCATCGCCTCCGACCCGCTGCCCGCCTTCGGGCGCCTCGACTTCGGCCAGGTGAGTGCCGCGCAGATGCTGGCCCCCGCGCCGACGCCGCTGCCGCGCACCGACCCGCTCGTCCCGCCGGTCATCCCTGGTGCCAATGCGCCTATTCCGGGGAGTACCGAGCCGTAACGGTCGGCGCTGCTCGTAGTAGCGGCTTCAGCCGCGCCAAGGCCACATCGGGGGTTGAAGCCCCCACTCCAAGCGGTCAAGCTGCCTTCGACCTGACACCTGAGACCTGACCCCTGACACCTAACACCTTGCCTACCTACGAGAGGAGCCAGAGCGATGTTCCCTGATGAGGTTGACGCTGATCTGGATGTCCCGTTCAGCCAAGCGCCGGATTATGGCGCGATCACCGAGGAGCTACAGATGCTCGTGCGGAGCGGGCGCATGCGTAGCTGCTGGGACATGCCGCCCGCCGAGGCGTTCGCGCTGACGGGCGTGGGCGTGGGCCTCGCCGCACGCGACTGGGCGCATATCAGTTGGTTTGGCCCGCTTGAGATCTGGCGCGACCCCGAACACGAGGTCTCCGACATCCTCTATAACGGCCCGTCCGACGAGCCGTTCTACGTCGCGCAGCGCGGGGCCATGGTCTGCACCGGCGTCACGGCGCACTCCGACTGGATCACCTGGACGCAGCGCCAGCTCCTGCTGCGCGGCCACAAGCTTCAGCCCGCCGAGGAGACTTGGCCTGCGATGGCCCAGGGCGTCGCCGACCGGCTGCGCTTCGCGGTCGCCGGCCCGCCCGTCGCCCGCGAGGGGCGCAGTCTCGCCGTCAGGCTTCTGCCCGAGCGCTGGCGCACACTCGACGACTTGGTGCAGGCCGAGTTGCTCAGCCGCGAGGCGAGCGACCTGCTGCTAGAGGCGCTGGCCTCGGGCGCCTCACTGCTGGTGTCGGGGCCAACCGGCAGCGGCAAGACGACACTCACGGCGGCGCTGACCCAGGCGATCAGTCGGCGCATGCGCCTGGTCTTTGTCGAGGATGGCGGCGAGTTGCCACGGGCGCCGAACAGCCTGCACCTTGAGGTGCCCGCCGAGGAGGGCGGCTTCGCCCGCGCCGTAAGCTTCGCGCTGCGCCAGAAGCCAAGCTACATCATCGTCGGCGAGGTGCGCGGCAGCGAGGCCATGGCGCTGCTGCAGGCGTCTGCCACGGGCCACCCCGGCATCGGCACCATCCACGCGAGCGGGGCGCAGGGTGCCCTTCGCAACCTAGAGCGCATGGCGATGATTGGCATGGCCGCCGAGACGGGCGGCGGCGGTCAGGCCGCCGCGCAGATCGTCCGTGGCCTGATCACCTCCGACACCGTGAGCCTGCTCGTCGCGCAGATTGGGCTGACCGCCCGTGGTCGTCGCGCCGTCCTTGCGATTGAGGAGGTGCTGCGCCAGGGTGGTCAAGGCCATAGCGGCGATGTCTTTCCGACCAACACGCTTTTCGCGCACGACCCGTACCAGGAGCGCTTGGTGCGCGTCGGCAACGTCAACGCCGCCTGGGGGCTGGGCCGATTCTAATGCGCGGCAGGTTTGTTACCACGAAGTACACGAAGAACACGAAGATTCTGCATCTGCAAGCAAGCGTCCGGCCTTCGTGTGCTTCGTGCGCTTCGTGGTAACAAACCTGCGACCGTTGTTCTGAGGCCGTTCATAACACAGCATCAAGGAGAAACCCCGATGGAACTGGTCATGTTTACAGCGATGGATGGCCTGGCCGCCCAGGTCGAGCAGTTCGGCGATGTGGCTGTCCTGGCGCCCTCGCGTCTCGATCAGGTGACGCGGCTGCTGGAGGGCACGCGCCCGCCCGAGGCGCTCTACCTGGATGACACGCGGGCCGCACCCCTGCCCGAGCTATGGCGTGCGGCCACCCTGGCACGGCGCGTGGGCGTGCGCGTGCTGGTCAACTTCCCCGGCGCCGCCCGTGGTGCGCTGAACGACGCGCAGGGCGCGGGGCTGCCCGCCATCGCCGAGCGCGACCCCGCCGCCGTGGCGGTTTGGCTTGGCGAGCAGCTTGGCCTCCACGCCAACGCCGGTCTCAGCCGAGGCGCGGTGGTCGCCGTCGGCGCCGCCAAGGGCGGCATCGGCAAGACCTTCGCCACCTGTGTGCTGGCCGAGGGGCTGCGGCGGCGCGGTCTGCGTGTGCTGGTCTGGGACAGCGACATCTCGAACCCCGGCCTCGTCCCCGCCTTCCGCATCCCGTCCAGCGCGCCCTCGTACCTGCACCTGATTCAGCGCGGGCCGGCCCACTGGGGGCCGGGCGGCATTGCGCCCTTTATCTTCCAGCCTGACCACACGCGGGCCACCGGCAACGGCTGGGGCGCCGTTGATTTCCTGATTGGCTCGCACGCCGTCGCCCGCGCCGAGAATGACGTGCGCCTGCCCGACTGGCAGGGCTTCTATCAGGGCGTGGCCGCCTTGGAGGGCTACGACCTGGTGCTGGTTGACACGCCGCCCGACTACCTGCGGCGGCCCTACGCCACCCACGTCCTCCAGGTTGGCGGCAGCGTCGTGCTGCCCTGCCCGCCTGGGGCGCGTGAGCGCATGGGCGTCGGCCACCTGCTCGACCATCTGCGCGACCACGCCCCCGACAGCCTTGAGCGCTGCGCTCTGCTCTTTATGGAGCCGGAGCGCGGCGTGACCGCCACCGTCGGCGAGGTCGCGTCCCTGTTTACTCGCCGCTACCCGCAGGTGGCGAGCATCGGCACGCTGCCCCGTGCCCCGCGCCTCGCCAGCCTCGCCGATGAGCATGACGGCTACGTCTCAATGCTCGACCTTGGCCCGCACAGCGCCTTCGCTGCCGCTGTCCATCAGGTTGGCGCCGATCTCTGCACCCGCCTGGGCCTGACCCCGCGCCTGCCGATGCCGCACTCTAGCCTCTGGGAGCGTATGGGGGCGCGGATGCGCGGCGACCGGCCCGTCGCGCTTAGCACGCCCGCTGTGGCGTAGTTCAATAAGGGTATCGCCACGCAGCCCTCACCCCCCAGCCCCCTCTCCCGGTGCGGGAGAGGGGGAGCCGGATGCGTTCTGCTGCGGAATCTCCCCTCTCCCCGTGAGGGAGAGGGGCCGGGGGTGAGGGGCAAAGGTCGGCATGCGCTCCGCTTCTTTTTGACCATGGTTCTAATAAGGACAACCCCCTCATGCCCCACCACACCCTGACGGTGATCGAGGACGGCGGCCTCACAGCCCTTGGCCCCGCCTCGCTGGACGTGGCCGCGCCCACTACGCTGAGCGACCCCGTGACGCTTCAGGCGGTACGCGACGCCCTGCGCGACAGTCTGCCCGCCGAACTGCTCGACCCCGTGGCCCCCGCGTCGGTCCGTGACCCCGAGGTGCTACGCGCCCTGCGGGCCGAAATCGGCACCCAGGTCGAGCGCGGCTACGGCGCGCTGCGGAGCCTCCCCACCGACGAGGCGGCGCTGCTGCGCTTGTTTCAGGACGCCCTTGGCTGGGGGCCAGCCCAACCCTATCTCGACGATGAGCGCGTCCAGGAGGTCAAGATCATCGGCGACCTGATTATGGTGCAAGAAGAGGGCGCCGACTTCACCCTGGCCCCCGAGCGCTTCGCCGACCCGCGCCAAGCGCTCGACCGGGCGCTGCTGCTGGCGGCGCGGCTCAACGTGCCGCTTGACCGCACCCGCCCGCAGGACACGCTGCCGCTGGCCCACGGCACCCGCGTCCACGTCACCATTCCGCCCTGCACGCCCGAGGGCACGGGGCTGATCTGCATTCGGCGCGGGCGCCGCCACGCCTGGACGCTCGACCATATCCTGGGCCACCAGAGCTGCGCCCCCGAGGTTGGCGATCTGCTGCGCCTGCTGGTGCGCGCCGGCTGCTCGTTCCTCATCGCCGGTGAAACCGGCTGCGGCAAGACCGCCCTGCTCGAAGCCCTGGTCAACTCGTGGCCCGGTGAGCCGCACGTCGTCACGATTGAGGACAACACGCTTGAGATTAATGTGCGCCACCGCGCCTGGACGCGCGAGCTGGTGCGAACGGCGGTCGAGCGCGGCGCCTTCGGGCGGGCGGCCCGCGAGGTGCTGCGCCAAACCCCTTCGCTCGTCGCCCCCGGCGAGACTCGCGCCGAAGAGGCTGGCGCCATTCTCGCCGTCGCCGTGAGCGGGCACGCCGTCGTGACCACCATTCACGCCCGCTCGGCGGCACGGGCGGTGCAGCGCTTCGCCGATTGTGCCGCCATGCCCGGTGCCTATATCTACGAGGGTCGCCGCGACCACGCCATCGAAGATGCCTGCGACAACTTCCAGGTGGTGATTCATCTTGAAAAGGTCGGTGGGCGGCGCTACATTGACGAAATCCTCTTGCTCGATGGGGTCGAACTGGTAGGCGAGCGCGTCGTCCCGCGCACGGTGCGTCTGGCCTGGGCCGAGACGGACGAGGGCGAGCTGACCTGGGCCACCGCCGCGCTCGTCCAGGGCGACACACTCGCGTGGCACGGCTCTGGTCACACCCCCGAGGCGCTGGCGCGGCGGCTGCGCCTGCTCCAGATGCACGCCGACGTACGCGCCACCGCCACCTCGCGGGCCAGCGCCACCGAGGCGATTGCCCGCGCCGCCACCGCGACTCTGGCGGGCGACAACACCCAGGCGCTCGCCATCCTGCGGCGGGCCTGGCGCGACCGGCGCGACGAGCGGCTGGTGGCCGCCGCCCGCCACGCGATTGAGCTGGACGCCGAGCAGTCGCTCGCCCTCACCGAGACGGCCCGCCGCGCCGAGGCCACGGTCGATGCGGCGCTGCTGGCCCGCCGCTGGCCCGAGGCCCGCGCCGCCCACGCGGCGGTACTTGCCGACGTGGCGCTGGTCGCCGCGCACGCGCCGGTCGGCGGCTGGGGTGCGCTCGACGCCGCCATCAAGGCCGGTGAAGATCGTGACCACGAGGCTGCCGTGCGGGTGACCGAGGCCCGGCTGGCCCTGGCCCAAGGGCGCGCCCGTGACGCCGCCGACATCCTCGCCCGCGCCGACCCAGGCCGCCTTTCGACCGCCGTCGCCCGTGACACGCTTGCGGCCCGCCATGCGGCGTTGGTCATTCTCTGCGCTGCCGGTGAGCTTGGGGCCGAGGCGCTGGCCCCCGTCGAGGCCGAGCTTGAAGCGCTGGAAGGAGACGCCGCCCATGCCTAGCCCAATCCTGCCGTTCACCCACCCCGAAACGGCGTGGCTGCTGCACGCCGTAACGCCCGCCCTGGCCGTGGTCGCGCTGCTGCTCGCCGGGCTGCTGGTGCGCCCCCGCCTCATCCTGCTGGTAAGCGAGGCGCGGCAGCGCCGGGCGCACCGCACCCTTACGCGCCTGCCAGGCGATGATCGGCCCGACGCGGCCCTGCTCTGGGCACCCGAGACGCTGCCCGCCGCGCAGCTCGTCGCCGCAGGACTTACGGTCGCGCTGGTCGTGGCGGTCGGCCTCAGCCTCATGGCACCCATCGCCCTAGCGCTGCCGCTGGGCCTCCCGCTTGCCGCCCTGGCAATCTGGCTCCTCAGCGCAAACGCGGCGAGTCGCTACAGCGCCGCGCTTGACCAGGAACTGACGGCGGCGGTGGGCCGTCTGAGCGCCATGCTCACGGCGGGCAGCGGCCTGCGCCCGGCCATCGAGCGCGTCGTCAGCGACATGCGCGTTGGCCCGCTGCGGGCCGAGTGGTCGTTCTTACTTGCGCGTCAGGGGCTGCCGCTGGCAGGTGGCGGCATCGCCACGCCCCGCCAAGTGGTGCTGGCGCTCGCCGACCAGACGCCCTCGCGCCGCCATGCCGCCCTGCTCAACCACCTCAGCGCCTCGGTGGGCCAGCCGCAAGAAGTGCTGGCCCGCCGCTGTGAGGCCGCCTACCTCGCGCTCCAACGCTCGGAGCGGCGGCGCGACGAGGCCGTGACCGAACTGGCGCAGATGCGCTACAGCGGCATGGCCGTGGGCCTCGCCGGGGTCGCCATGGCCGCCTATCTGACCTGGAGCCAGTGGGAGCGGGTGTGGCTCGCCTACAGCACGCCGCTGGGCACCGTCGTGGGCGCGTTCGTCCTCGTGTCGCTCGCCCTGCCGATCATCGGCGGTATGCTGCTGACGAGGGTCGAGGACAACGACTATTAAATGGTAGGAGCGCTTCATCGAGGGGCACGAAGAATCTGGACGCGCTCTTCCGGCCTTCGTGCCCTTCGTGAGCTTCGTGGTAGAAAAGCGGTCGCGAATGTGCGCTGCCCTGCACGAATGAGGAGAACCCCAATGCACGATCTTCTAATCGCACCCAGCACGCCAGCCTACACCATGGCATTCGCCGGCGCACTCATGGCGCTCCTGGGCGTGGCTTTGATGGAACATCGCCCGCAGCCAGTCACCCCTGGCGGCACCGGGCTATCCGACGCCGGACGGCTGGCCGCAGGGCAGGTGGCGGGCCTCGTCGTGGCCGCCATGCTCGTCGGCCTAAACTTCGCAAGCGGTCAGCGCGGCAACGCCCAGAGCCTCCTGCTCTGCGGGGCTTTGGCGGCCTACCTGGGTCTAGGCGTGGTGCTACCGCGTCAGCCGCAGCTCCGCCGTGAGCGCGAGGCGGTCGCGTTGCGTCGGCTGACGCCCGGCCTCGTCAGCTTTGTGCGCGTTGCGCTGGGCAGCTTCGAGGCGCCCATCGAGATTATGCGCCGCTATACGCATCGGCCCCAGCGGCGCCTAGCGCCCATGCAACTGCTCGTCGCCGAGGCGCTTCAGTTTGGGGCCGACATGCGCCTGCGGCCCTTCGCCGCCCTCAGCGCGGTGGCCCGCGCCCGTGGCTGTCGCGAACTGACCGACGTAGTCAATGCCTTGGCCCAAGCCGAAGCCGAGGGTGCGGGCGTCGAGACCGTGCTGGCCGCCCACCAGTCAACCCTTGAACTCATCCTTGAGGGCGAGTTCAAGCGCATGGTGCGCCGCCGCTCGATGTACCTGTTGCTGATGGTGTCCATCAGCCTCGTGGTCGGCATCCTGCTTAATCTGCTCTTCGTCATGACCGCCGGGGGCAGCGTGCTGACCCAGATCGGGTGAGGTGGGCACATATAGCAGTCTTACCGGAGTTGTTGCGCGGAGTCAAGGCTTTAGCCGGATAGAGCCGCCCGAAGGCGCGACTCCACGCAACAACCTGTGTAGAGTTGCTACAGTACAGCTTTCTGGAAGTTCCTCTCGGATTGCGCGCTGATGCTCGTACGGCACGGAGCGCAGCAGCACACGGTTCGGCCTTCGTGACCTTCGTGCGCTTCGTGGTAAAAAAACCTGCCGCGCATTTCCGCCGACGTGTCCTAGCCCGTGGCGTTCGCCACCGGGCGGGGGCGTGGCGCGACGTTGCACCCGCCATGCCACTGTTTCATGGCGGGTGCAACGTCGCCTTTTCCCCCTCACCCCCGGCCCCTCTCCCGCAAGGGGAGAGGGGGGATTCGGCATCAGGAAGCGTTCGACTCCCCCTCTCCCGCTCAGGGAGAGGGGGCTGGGGGGTGA
>CAIWXH010000332.1 GCA_903916565.1 uncultured Oscillochloris sp.
CCAGTTTCGCACCAGCGCAGAAACGCTGCTGGACAGTCTGAACCGGCCCCTTCGTATCTGGCAGCGTAATCAGTTGGAGGCGTTCACCGCCGCGTGCGCCCCTGGTGCCATCGTGGGGGACAGCGGCCTGACCAAAGAGCAGGTGACGGGTGCCAACGTCCACTTTACCGGATTGCTCACATGGCTCAACACCCCCGTCCAAATCGGCGTAGACGCCGAGGGTGCGCCCATCCTTCAGTCGCCGATGGACTTTCTCAGCCTGCGCTAACCAAGGAGACCCTGCGATGACCGACACGATTGCGCCCGAAACCCAACGCGCCATCCTGCTCGATATGCGCCGCCTCTGGCTGAATACGCGGTTCCAAACGGAGACCGAGCTAAAAATCCAAGACCGGCTCACCCAGGCACTGAGCCGCGACACGGCGGAGGCGCAGCGGGCGCTCCTGGAGCGCCTGCGCGAGGTCGAGGTGGCCGTGGCGCTGCTCGACGCGGAACTCACGTCACTGGCATAACTCCAATCAGCCGACGCCGACACGACGAACGCCCCCTGGAGTCTGTAGACTCCAGGGGGCGTTCGTCACGTGTGGCGGCTGTCGCTACTCTTCGGCAAGCGCTTGGCTCAGATCTCTCCCTCCATAGACGACCCGCGCCAGGTCTACACCGTCTTCGAGCGGAAAGTAAAACGCTACATAGCGTCCGATGACCAGACTACGGAGGCCAGGGCGGATCTCGGTGCGTTGACGACCGATGTAGGGGTGCGTCGAGAGCATCTCCAGCTTCTGGAGCATCTGGTGAGCAAAGCGGTCTGCATGGTCTGCATCGGTCTGCTCGGCAAGATACAGCCAGATCTCACGAATATCGCGCTCGGCGCGTGGGCGAAGGATGATGCGTGCCATCAGCGCTGACCTATGCGGGTCTCATATTCGGTGCGGGCTTGGCGGGTCAGCGCTTCCATATCTAAGGCCCGTGGCTCACCGCTATCGAGTCCCTCCTGAATGGCGGCACGGAGATCGCGCAGGCGTGCCTCATATTCACGCGACTCGCGCTCGGCGAGTCGCACTGCCGCGCTGATAACCTCTTCTGCGTTGTGATAGAGGCCGCTGGCAACTTGATCGTCAACCCACCGTTGCAGCGATGGGGGTAGCTGTACGTTGATCACGCTTGGCTCCTTTCTGTCTGGGCCGCATTCTAGCACGCGCCTAATTCGCGGGCATCCAGCCGTGCGGCCAGCCGCGCAATCACAGCGGCGATCTGCTCGGCTGCGGCGAGGTATTTGCGCCCGCCTTTGGCCCCGCTCAATTCCTCGGCCAGCTCACCTGGCTTTTTCCCGCTGGCAAGGGCCGCGACAATGCGCGCATCCTCCGGTGTCCAGTATGCGGCGTCCTGCTGCGGTGGAAGGGGCGCACCCGTCACCCCTTCCGTGCTTCCTTCCGCCCTTCCTTCCCGTGTGGGGATGTGGAAGCCCACGGGGCGCTGCCCGGAAGGGGCAGCGCTGGCGCCCAACAGTCCCGCAATGGCGCGGTTCGAGGCGTAGGGCACGCGCACCTGCTGCGGTGGGGTGGTGGCCGTCGAGCGCAGCCACGCGACCCCCACGCCGCTCGGGTCACACACCTCGCGCTTGGGGATGCCCAGGAGGATCGCGCCGGTCGTGGTGTCGCCCCCGAGGTAGAAGCCGGTGCGGAAGTTGTCCCGCTCGGCGGAGAGGTTGATCGTCTTTGCCAACATGTCCTGTGCGCCCACTAACAGAAACATCCCGACACCACGCCCCACGCGCACCAGTTCACCGATCAACGTGTCGGCGTTGGGGACGTGGGCGGCAATCCACGGCAGTTCGTCCAGGTAAAGGAAGACGGGCGCACCGCACTTCTCCCCCCGGCGGCGCAGCTCCAGGCGCCGGGCCAGTTCGCCCGTGTTGGGCGCTGCGGCCCACGCCAGCAGCGCCTCGATGCGCTTGGCGTCGTAGGCCGGTTCGCGGGCCAGCTTACGAGCAATGGGCCGCCAGTCCTCATCTTGCTCCGCGTCGTACTCACACCACTTCGGGTCGCCGACACACACCGCAGCTCCTATCGCTTGGAGCTGCGCCACCACCAGGCGGGCGATGTTGCTCTTGCCGTTGCCGGTCGGTCCCGCCAGTCCGATATGCCAGAGTGATTTCATCGGCACGGTGATCTGCGTACCGCCAGGGCCAAGGCCCAACAGGATGCGTTCGACGCTCGGCACAAAGCCCAGATCGGCGAAATCGGTTAGCCCTGGCAGATGCTCACCGGCAACGGCGACCGAAGTAGGCATTCCAGGAGCTCCGTGGGTGTCAGCTCGATAATCAAGGGCGCTGTGGGGGCTGTAGGTCGTGTGGGGCGCGTAGCTGATCGTGGCGGGGACGGGCGCGTGGCTGGCCGCCAGTTGCTTGGCGGCGTGGAATGCGCCGAGTGCCTGGGGACTGACGTGCGCCAAGTCGATGGCCCGCACGGGCAAGAGGCCGGCGTGGTTGGGCATCCGCTCACGATAAAAGCGGATGACTGCGGTGACCGCCCAGGCACCGGCAGACGTAGCAATGCTGAGGATAAAGATGATCGCCGCAACGTTGAACGCGGCGGCACGTATCGGGGCCCACGTCTCTTCGGATTCGCGCTCACGGCTCAGGCGTGAGATTTCGGCGCTGGCGCGGGCATAGTCCAGATCTGTAGGCTGACGCATCTGCTCCGTCCAGCGATTGAGGCTCGTGATGAGCGCGGCGATAGCGATGATCACGCCAATGGCGATCATGATCGGCTTCATGCATAGTCCCTTGCGGCGGATGTTTGCGCGCAAACATCGGCGGCGTATTTGGTGCGGATCGCATTAGGACGCGCTTGAGGCTTCAACTTGCGCCACGGAAAGCGCGGTCATGTCGAACTCGGCGTGCAGCGTGACGGCGATATCGCGGTCGGCGATGTCGCTCAGCGCCTTCCGTACCGTGTCGAGATGCCAGTGCGCGTGGGCGATCCCGGCGAATTCGCGGGCCGCCACCAGATGGGTGCGTATGACAGCGGCAATATCCGCGTCCGTGGTTCCATCGGGCCAGCCGCGCCGTGTGACGGTCGCCGGTGCCGGGGCAGGGGCCGGGGCATCGAGCCACGGCACGGGTAGCCCCGCCTTCGTCAGCATGGCCTCAAGGTTCCCCTTGGCCTTCGACAGATCGGTGTACTCGACGGCATACTTGATCTCCTCGCGCACCAGCACGCTGCCGAGCGCGGCGGCGAACTGCGCGGCGGGCGCCGCGCCGTCCAACTTGCGCTCGGCGCTCGGGGCCATACGGGCCAGCAGCAGACGCAGCACGCCTTGGGGCACCGAGGTCAGCGCCGTCGTGATGGCCCGCTCCGCCGGTGCCTGATACTGTTCGCGGATCGCCTTCCTGTCGGTCTTCGTCTGGGCGGCCGCGCTGGTTGCGGGGCGGGCCGCCTTCAGCACGGCGGCTTGGCAATCGCAGCGCCCGCCCTTGCCGTGGGCGCACACGATGTAGTTGTCAGGGTGATCGGGCACCTCGTGCGCCCCATAGGGAACGTGCGCCACGCTCAACCACATACAGCCACGACGCCGCGCTTCAGCACGCAGCGCCGGAAGCGGGACGGCACCAAGCAGGTCGTACTCGCCATGGGTCACCCCCACGGCGGGCAGCTTGGCGGCGGCGGCAGCGGCCTGCGCCAAGCGTTTGCGGCTAAAGCGCTCCTTCAGGTCCACACACGCCAGTGAGGGGCAGCGGTTGGTGTGCTTCATCCGCAGTGTGCAGGTCTTGCAGGTGGCCGACTGAGCATCGGCCCCGAGCATTTCCTCCTGCGCCCACGGCTTCTTATCCAGGGCGGTCGTGACTTTATCGAGCGCCTGCTCAACGATGTCGCGGATCTTGTCTGCGGCCAGCATGGGCACCACGGGGATGAGTTCGTGCAGGGTGCGAACGAGGCGCACCTCGGCGGGGCCGTACAGGCTGATCGGCATGGCCCAGTTGTTGATGGGAAGCTCGGACAGGGGCCTCAGCGCCATGCCCTGCCGCTCACTCAACTGGCCCGACTCAAACAGCGCTAAGACCGCCGCAGGCAGCTTCAGCAGCCCCAACTTGTTCGTGACGGTGCTACGGTCGAGGCCCAGGTGCTCGGCGACTTGCTTCTGGTTCCACCCGAACGCGGCGATATACTTCTCGATGGCGCGGGCCTCTTCGTAGCCGCTGATGTCGCGCCGGTCGCGGTTCTCCGACCAGGTCTGCTTGACCATCGCCAGATCATCCAGCTCACGGATGATCAGGGGCATCGTGCCGTAGGCCGGATCGTCTTGGGCCAACAGGCTGTAGGCACGCCGACGGCGATGCCCAAAGGCGAGCTGGTAGCGCCCGTCGCCGATGGGGCGGGCCGTGGGGATCTGGAGCAGCCCATTGGCGTTGATGCTCTCGGCGGTCTCGCGGATCGACGCCTCGTCGTAGCTCAGGCGCGGCTGGTAGGGGTTGTCGTCAATCAGGCTCAGGGCGATCAGGGTTGCGGCGATCACTGGTCCCTCCAAGGGGAGTATCGCGCCTTCAACAACTGAAGGCGCATCAGGTCGCGGTAGGCCGGGTCTGGCTCCACTGCAATCAGCAGCGCTAGTTCGGCGGCGTAGCGCGCCCAGACATGGGATACGGGGGCCGCTGGTGGCGCGGCATGCACCAGGGCGGGCCGTCCGCCCCACTTGGTGCGCGGAGGCTTCTGGGTGACGTTCTGGCGTGGTAGACTAGGCGTTGAGGTCACAGTCACTCGTTCCTCCTTGCCCGTCGCTGATGCTGTCAGCGGCGGGCTATCGATTCGGGGCTAATCCATCCCCCGCAGTACCCGAATGGCGTACAGCAGCGCGGCGGCGGTGCGCTCCGCTTGGTTGGCTAGGGTTTCGTAGACGGCACGGGCGGCCAAGCTCATCCTAAGCTCGCCCCCTGTGGCCGTATGCGTGTCGGCCAACGTACACTGAAGCAACGCTTCGGTGATCATGCGGCCTTCGGCCTCGCTGCGCGGCTCGCCCAGCGATTTGATGCGACGGACGAGATCGTTGGTGTCAGTGATAGTAGTCACTCTGATCCCTCTGCTTCCTGTGCGATCTGACGCAGTCTCCGGGTGAGGCTGCTTTCCCCGGAGGCCAGGGCGGCGGCAATGTCGGCTTCGTGCGCGGCGATCCGCTCGGTAATGGGCGCGATCCGCTCGGGCAGAGACGGGACGGTCGCTGCAGCGGGTGCGACGGCGGGCCGCCCGAGGTTCACCGTCTGCTTGGCGCGGGGCGCAGACGGGGCGATCATTGGAATTTTCGCCTGATCTGTGATCCCTGTGATCCCTGTGATCCCTTGTGATCCCTTTTTCGGAGAGTTTTCCCCACGAGGATCTTGCATGGGTGAAATGTCGGGAAAGGGATCACAGGGATCACAGGGATCACAGATTGGAGGATTATTGGAAAAATAATCCTGGGGAGATTCCTCGAAAAAGGGATCACAAGGGATCACAGGGATCACAGGGATCACACTTTCCCCCAACGGGGCACCGTCCCGATCATCGAACAGGCCGAACCCGTGCCAGGGCCAGGCGGTCCGCCCCCGCTCCCGTGTGAATCCGAGGTCGCTGAGTCTGCGTCCCCATAGACTCTGGGTGAACGATTTCTCGCCGTTCGTATCGCTCCAGCCGCTGTAGGACTTATAGGCTGCGGCTGCGGTTGTGGTGAAACGCGGGCCTGCCACCGTGCAATCACTCAGCCAGCGGCCTACTTGATCGCTCTCCTCTTGATACTTTTGCGTAGCGGCGTCAATGGCGACTGCGCGGCCCAGGCCGTGGGCCTGCCATTCGCGCAGCCCCACCAGCGCCCAGTTCAGGATGCCCGGTAGCTCGGCTTGCAGCGTTGCGTCTAGCTGCATGTCTTCGCGCCCCTCGAACGACTGCAAGAAGGGAATGAGCTTCAGCCGTCGCCAGATCCCCCGTTCGGTGCCCTTGATCACGGGCAGGTGATTCATGGACATCCAGATCTTGAACTGTGGCCGATAGCTGAAGAACTCGCCGTAGAGAAACCGCGCTGTGATGAGGTCGCCGCCCGTTACGGACTTCACGCGGGCCTCGGCCAGTCGGCGGTCGGCCTCTGTCTCAATCACTGTCACGAGCCGACGGCCCTTCAGCGCGGCCAGGTCGTTTGTGTTGTCGCTGCGCCGGTCGGCGTCGAAGGTGTCGAAGCTGGCATTGGCGCTGTAATCGCCGAGGAGCCTCGTCAACACCTCCAGGAAGCGGCTTTTGCCATTGGAGCCTTTGCCGTAGCAGAGGAATATCTTTTGCTCACGGGTGTCGCCGGTGAGGCAGTAGCCGGTGGCCCGCTGGATGTAGCGGATCAATTCCTTGTCATTGTCGAAGATCTCGCCCAGGAAGCGTTCCCATCGCGGGCAGCGGGCCGCCGGATCGTAGGCCGTGCCTAGCGCCATGGTGATGTAGTCGCCCCGCTCGGGCGGGCGAGCAGTGCCGTTGCGTAGGTCGAGCGTGGCCCCGCCGGTCGCCGCTAGGAGCGGATCCGCGTCGTAGCGCTCAATCGTGGTCGTGAACGCGCTGAGCTTGCCCGCCACGGCTAGGGCACTCTCGATCTTGCCTCGGTTTTCGCTGCAAATCGCCCAGTTGACCGCCTTTTTGCGCGTGTCGTAGCCCTCGATCTGCTCGGCGGCTAAGCGCCTCGCGTGTGCTGCCCGCATCACGGCACGAAACGCGGTGCTGGTGTCGTCCGCGTGCCACTGGCTCCCGTTCCACACGAACCACGCATCGTGAGTCGTGCAGAAGCGAAGATTGGCCCCAGAGAGCAACGCCAGCGCCTCCGCGTTGCCCAGGTCGGTCATATTCAGTTCGTTGAGCACCAGAGCCTGATCTTTGGTGATGGGTGCGCTGCGGTGATCCTGCTCTGCCGCTTCGTGCTGCGGCGGCTCTGGGATGCCGACGTATGCCGCCGTCGCGGCCACCATGGCGTGCAGTTCCTCAATGGTGTGATTTGCGTTCAGCCAGTCGCTTACATCGCCCTTGGGCGGTAGCCCAGGGAGATTCACGACCGTGACGCTGGCGGCAACTCCGTGCAGGCTGGCGGCAACTTGCTCCGCGTGCGCCAGTCCCGGCCCATCGTTGTCAGGCATCACGACGATGATCGCACCGGCGAGGATGGCGCTGTACTCGCTGCGCCACTTGCCTGCGCCGCCTACGTTCGTGGTCGCTACGAGGTCGTACAGGCCGAGTTGGTCGGCGTCTTTCTCGCCTTCGACAATGTAGATGGTCGCGCCGTCGGTGACGGCGGCCTGCACCTCGGGCAGATGGTAGAGCACGCGGGTGATGCCGTCCATTGACCAGCGCCAGCCGCCGTTTCCGTCCGGCACGCGCTGGCTGAAATCCTTGGTGCGCCCGTCGCGCCCCGGCTCGTAGCGACAGGCTTGGTAGATCAGCGTGCCGTCCACATCGATGTAGTCATAGGTGGCGACGATGCGCCGTTCAGGGCTAGGGGCGGCTTTCGGCGTATGAATGCCTAGTTTCGCGGCTAAGTCGTACAGGCTGCCCTTTTCGCCTGAGACGAAATCCACATAGGCGCCATGTTCCGGGCCGTTGATGATCAGGCTGAGCGCGTGGCTGTCTGAGCCTGGGCGTAGTGGGCTGTTGCTGAGGTAGCGTCCGCCTGATTTGGCGCGCAGCTCGTAGCGCGTCAGGGCGGCCAGGACCTTATCGGCGGTCGATTGTGTCATGCGATAATCCTATGTTTGCGCGCAAACATGGCGGGCGTTCCGAACTCGGAACGCATTAGGACGCGATCTAGCACGGCGGCAACGTCACCTGCAAGCCACAGACCGCCGCGATCTCGGCTGCAATGCGCTCGGCGCTGCGCTGCGCGTGCCGCATCCATCGGCTCGCCTCGTAGTACACGCCGGGTTCGCCAGGGTCGGCTAGAACGTCCACGACCGGCCTTGTCCTGTTCCGGTTCCCTCCGCCCAGCGGTGCTTGCTGCGGTGACGTGGCCTCGCTGGTGCGCCGCTGGTGGCGAGTGTGCTGGCTAGAGGTCGGTGCGCTCACGTTGGCGCGGTGTGGGTTCTGGCTGACAAGCGTCAGTATATGTTAGTTCCAGACTTAGCGCAAGTGTCAGTTTTAAGGTAACAAAAAAGCCCCCTGGTACTGCCAGGGGGCTTTCAGCGCGATACAAGCTGTATTAGGCAGCGGCCTTCTTTGGGCGTCCGCTGCGCGGCTTTGCCGGGAAGATAGCACGTCCTTGGACATAGCCCACTAGGTCGGTTAGGGACTGTGCCAGAGCAATATCCCCCTCGTCAATCAAGATCAGGGGTTCTTGCTGTACGACCTTGATCCACCCCTTAGCAATCCACTTGTGGATTGTTGGCGTCCCAAAGCCGTATTTTTTTACCGCATCTGAAACCAGGATCGGCTTACCCTCGACCGGCGCTTGCACAGCGCGTAGCCGCCCCACAACCTGGGCGGCCTGATCTAGCCGACAGGTACTCTTGTCGCCAGGGATAACGCCAGCGTGGACTAGGTGGCGCACCAGCGCTTCTGGGAAGCCTAGTGCCTGGGCTGCCTGACTGATGGGGAGGGTTTCGACTGCCATGCTCATGGTTTCACCGCTTTCACTACGTACGGTGAGTATAGCACGGGGCGGAATAGGGTCTGTTGGCATGGGTATGGCCTTCGACTAAAAGGGGGCAGCGCCGTAGCACTGCCCCCTTTGCTTGGTGGGCCCCCAGGGGATCGAACCCTGAACCAATTGATTCAGAGTCAACTGCTCTACCATTGAGCTAGAGGCCCGCAACTAAGCGTGATTATACTCATGGTCATCCCCACTGTCAAACTTGTGCGCCGCCGCAAGGTTTTGTACAATAGGGG
>CAIWXH010000333.1 GCA_903916565.1 uncultured Oscillochloris sp.
ACCGGCTGGCGCGCAGATGACCAACCTGGCGAGCGTGGCCTATAACAGTCGCGCCGATGGTATCGGTCACCAGTGGGCCGCGACCACCAACATTGACGACCTGAACACCGACGACGCGACGGTCTATCTGCGCGGCGTCACCCTGACGATGAGTGCGATACCGAGTACGGCGCGACCGGGCGACACCGTCACCTGGGTGATCACCGGGAGCGTGCCGGTGGGCGTCGTGGCCTACTGGCCGACGGTTCAGGCGAACAGTCTGCCGCAGGGCTTTGCCTACCTGCGAACCACCTCGGTGCAAAGCGCGACCCTCGACAGCGAGCCAACGCGCCACCCGCAGAACCCCCGTGCCGACGGTCAGCGCGAGGTGCGCTGGTTCCTCAACACCATCGACAACACGGCGGGACTCACGGCGTCAACCTTTAGTATTCGCTTTGAGACACTGTTTACCGGCTACAAGCCGGGCAGCTTTGCCACGCAGTACTACCCCAACAACGCCGTTCGCAGCTCGGCCAGCACCAGCGGCTACGTCGGTTGGTACGACACCGCCGCTGGCTACCTGACGACGGGCGGTGCCTACGACGGCTTCGACACCAACAAGACCACCCGCCGCAGCCCCCGCGCCCAGGCGAGCGTGACGCTGGTGCAGCCTGCCCTGACGCTCACCGCCAGCGCCGATAAAGCCGTGGTCGGCGCGAGTGAACATGTCACCCTGCGGCTCCAGGTGCAGAACCAGGGCTACAGTCCGGCCTACGACCTCACGCTGGCGCAAGCCCTGCCCGCTGGCCTGACCTTCGTCGCCACCCAGGCGTCGAGCGTGGCGCTGCCCGTTGGCTGGCCCGGCCCCGCGCCGCTGATCACCGACACGAACGGGGCAGGCGCAACCAGCGCGAGCTACGCCCTCGACCAGTTGCCGAACGGGACGACGTGGACGGTGCTGCTGACCGCGCAAGCTAATGCCGGTATCGCCGCCGACCTGCGGCTGACTGGCCTGGCGAGCGTGCCGACCTACAGCTCGCAGCCCGGCACCCCCGGCGACAGCGACAGCGACGGGCACGCCGACGAGCGGGTCTACACTGGCTCCACGGCCACGGTCACCCTCGCCACGCCCAGTTCGGCGCTACGCAAAGCGGTCGCCCTGACCGACGAGTTGACCTACGGCAGCGCGCTGGTGTACACGCTTACCGTGCCCGCCACGCCAATCAACGCCACGCTCTACGCGGCAACCGTGAGCGACCCCGTTGACCCGCGCCTGACCGTCACCGGCGTAAGCGCCGGAACCGTGAGCGGGGGCAGCCTCAGCGTGGCGCTCGGCACCATCCCGCCGGGCGAGCAGCGCAGCGTGACGATTAACGCCCGGCTGCCCGAGGCCAGTCCGGCGCACGACGGTGACGCCGTGCCGAACCAGGCCAGCTACACCACCGCCAACAGCCCGGCGCGAACGAGCAACCCCGTCGCCAGCACCATCGTCGCCCCGGCGCTGCTGGTGGCGGCAGCGGCTGACCGGGCCGAGGTGCAGGCTGGCGACAACGTCAGCTATCTCGTCACCGTCGCCAATGTCGGCGGCGGGCGTGCCGAGGGGCTGAGCCTCGCTGCGGCGCTGCCGTCTGCCAGCAGCTTCGTGGCTGGCTCTGCACGTGTGAACGGTGCCCCCCTGGCCGACCCGGTCGGCGGCGTGTGGAACCTGCCCGCGCTCGCTGGCGGCGCGGTGATCACCGTCACCTTCGCGGCCCAGTTCGCCAGCGCCGAGGCGGGCGCGAGCTACCCGGCCACCTTTAGCGCCGCCGGGCGCGACAGCCGCACGCAGCCGATCCCGGCGAATAACAGCGCCCGTGTGCTGGCCGACGTTGACTTGGACGACCAGGCGACGGCGGCGGTCTACGGCCCGCTCACCTGGACGAGCGAGCGGAGCACCGTCGCCTTTGAGGATCTTAAGAAGTACAACTGGTCGGACTGGGACTACAACGACTTTCTGGTGCGTACCACGATCAGGCGCGGCACGCTGCCCTCGGGCGATCTGGCGGCGGTTGAATTGCACTACGAGTCGCTGGCCCGTGGTGCGGGCTTCCTCAACCACGCCTTCCGCCACCAACTGCCGCTGACCGGCGACGGCTGGTACGCGCTGCGCGTGAACGATGCGGCGGGAGCGCCCGGGCGCGTCGAGCGCACCGGCTATCGTGGCGATGACCCGACGATGACGATCTTCACCAGCACCCGCGAGGCGCTGCCCCAGCCGAGCGCTGCGCTGGAGCAGACCAACACGCGGCCTGAGCAGCAGGGCGTGGTCGTCGGCCAGCAGGCGACCCTGACGGTCGTGCTGAGTGAGCCTGCGGCGAATCCGCTCGACGGGCTGCGCCCGCTGCCGTGGGACCCTTACCTGCATGTTGTGGAGACCGGCCAGGACATTCATCTGGTGCAGCCGGGGCACCTCGACAACACGCAGACGGTCACCAATCGCTATGATCGCACCGCACGCCTGATTGGCTACGACCTGCCGCTGGCCCGCGTCTTCCCCGATACGTGGCGCTGGCCGCAGGAGTTCGCGGGCATCTGGCGCGGCTATCCCGCGTATGTGCAGTACATCCAGAGCGGGGGCACCAGCGCGACCACTTGGGCTGCCGAAGCCAACGCCGTCTCAGCTTGGCTCTGGGGCGGCACGATCCCCGCGCCCGCCCTCGCGACGATCACCGCCAACGAGGTCGAGCCAACCTCACGCTACTTTGCCCCGTCGGTCGCCGCCGACGTGACTGGCGACGGAAAGCCCGAGCTGATTGTCGGCAATCTGCTTGCCAGCCAGGTTGAAGTGTACGACGCTGCGCTGCACCCGCTGGTCGGTTGGCCGCAGGCGATTGGGGGCGGCGTGCGCGCCGCCGCTGCCGTGGCCGACCTCGACGGCGACGGGAAGCCAGAGATCCTCGTCGGCGCGGCGGATGGCAAACTCTACGCCTGGCACGCCGATGGCACGGCTCTGGCTGGCTGGCCCGTCAGCGTCGGCGTCGAGCCTGACACGACCTATCGGATTCTCGCGACCCCGGCGGTGGGCGACCTCGATGGCGACGGGCACCCCGAGGTGGTGGTGCCGCTGACCGACGGGCGGCTCTACGCCTTCAACGCCGACGGGACGCCGCGCCCCGGTTGGCCCATCAGCCTGGGCGAGCTGCACGACGCCTACGACAGCCAGATCCTCAACAGCTCGCCGCGCCTCGCCGACCTGAATGGCGACGGTAGCCTGGAGATCGTCGTCGGCTCGACCAACGGCACCCTGTACGTCTTCGGTGCCGACGGCAGCAGTCGCTGGACGTTCGTCACGGGTGACATGGTGCTGGCGACTCCCGCCGTCGCCGACTTCGAGCCGGGGCGACCAGGGCTTGAAATCGCCATCGGCTCAGGCGACGGCTATGTCTACCTGCTCGGTGCCGATGGGGCGCGACTGTGGCGCCGCGCCACCGGCTGGACGGTGCGCTCCTCGCCGCTGGCCGCCGATGTTGATGGCGACGGCACCTTGGAGCTACTGATCGGCGGCGACGACAACAAGCTCTGGATCTGGCACGCCGACGGGACACGCCTCGCGGGCTGGCCGCAGACGACTGGTGCCCCAATCTTCGGTGCGCCTGCGGTCGGCGACATCAACGGCGATGGTGCGCCCGAGGTGCTGGCTGGCAGCGACGACGCCCACGTCTACGCCTGGCAGCGCGACGGCAGCCCGCTGGCTGGCTGGCCGCGCACCACGGCCCTCGCGGTGAAGGGCGCACCGGCCCTCGCCAACCTGGACGCCGACCCCGCGCTAGAGGTGGTGGCCGCCGATATGAGCGGAGCGCTGCACCTGTGGGGCGGCATCGAGCACATCTTCCTGCCGCTGGTCAGGCGACCGTAGCCGACGGGGTGCGCCGCCCGCCGGGGGACTGAAGTCCCCGGCTACGGGGGACGAAGGCCGCCTGCGCGGCCTCGCTGAGCCTGCGAAGGCAGGCTTTGTCACCAAGAGCCGGGCGCTTCAGCGCCACGGCGGGCGACTTTGCAACCGCCCGGCGCGGGGTCTCACCTCGCGCCGCCCCTTGCGCGTTGGGATGGTACAATCGTTCAGACATCCCCTGCCTGGGGCGCTTCCCGCGCCAAAAGACCAGCCCATGAAGCGCGTAAGCCTGCTGCTGCTCCTGCTCATCATTTTGGGCGTCTCGTTCGTGCGCGTCCAGCCCAGCTTCGCGCAGGCGATCTATTTTGAAGATGCCGATCCGACACTGCTGATTCTGGGAAATGGCGCCTACGAGGTCGGGCTGCAAAAGTCGAACGGCGCCATCGCCTACATCAGCGACAAGACCACGGGGCAGCGCGTCTCGGAAGGCTCGCGCTATGGCTGCCTGTGGGGCGCGTATGGCGCGCAGGCTGGCTACATCGGCGGATGTAGCTACACCGCTGGCGCGGCCAATGGCTTCAGCTACGCCTGGTCGCCGACGGAGTCGCGCCTGGCGCTGCGCTATACGCAGCCTGCCGCCGGTGGCCGTTACGCGACCGCCCTCGTCACGCTGACCGCCTCGTTAGAGAACTGGTTCGACCTTCAGCTTCAGCTCGAAAATCACCTCGGCGCGACCCTTGACTATGTCCTCTTTCCGTCTGACCTCGTCTTTCGTGAGGCCGATCTTCAGGCGGCCTACCTCCCGGTCTTGCCGGGCATTGCGCTACAGCCGAGTTTTTTTGCCCAAAAACGCTCATACGTCGCGTCGTATCCCGGCGAGCTGTTTGCCGACTTTATGGCCGTAGACTCGCAGCGCGGCACCATTGCGATCTACACGCGGTACGAAGCGGCTGGGATTCGCCCGCTGGTGCTGGGGTTTAACCATGACGATGGGTACCTTCCGGCGAGCACCGACTACTATCACGCCTTTGGCGCTAGGTCGCCCGACGGGGCGGTGTGGACTTCGCCGCGTGTGCGCGTGCGGGTTGCCGAGTCGGTGCTGGCGAGCATCCAAGCCTATCGCGCCGATACGGGGATCGACCAGTTCGACTCGCTCGCTACGAAGGCGGGGACGCGCTACCAGCAGCTTGTGCAGTCACCGGCCTTCAAGGCCGATGCCACCCAACTGGCGCTGCCCTTCACCCAGTATGCGGCGCTCCTTGCCCAGGTGCCGCCGCCCGGCATCCTCCATCTGCTCGCGTTTCAATCTGGCGGCTTTGATGAGCGTCACCCCGACATTCTGCCGCCCGCCGCTGCCTGGGGCAGCACCGCCGACCTCGTGGCGATGATGCAGCAGGCTCAGACGCTGGGCTTTCTGGTCATGCCCTACACGAATCCCACTTGGTGGGATGACCATTCGCCGACGGTGCAGGCGCTTGTCGCTACGGGCACGCTGACGGACGCGATGGTTCTTGAGCCGCCCAATGCACCGCGCTACGAGATCTACGGCACGCACGGCGGGTACGTCGTCTCGCCGGATGCCCCGTTGGTGCGCCAGCGCCTTGCTCAGCTCAGCGCCGCCATGACCGTCACCCTACCGAGCGATCTGGTCTTTGAAGATCAGGTCGGCGCCCGTGGCTGGCTCTTTGACCAGAATGCGTTTGCCCCCGGCCCGACGGCCTACGCGCAAGGCTGGCTGGAGCATACGCGCACCTATCGCCAGACCCGCCTGATGACCGAGGGCGGCAGCGACCGGCTGGCCGAGACGGAGCTGGGCTTTCACGGCAGCGTGCTGCTCGCCGAACAGCTTGGACAGAGCGGCGGGCGCTGGGGCACGGACACGTGGCGACCCTTCCCCATCGCGCCGCTGATGCTGCGCGATAAAGTCTTGCTCTACCAGCACAATCTGGCCCCCGAAACCTTCACCACTAATAAGGCGACACTGGCCTGGAATATGGCCTTTGGCTATATGCTGAGCTACGACCTCGGGTGGACAAATTTTGGCGGCGGAATTAGCGACCCGTGGCTCGCCGTCGTCGCGGCCTTCCAGAAGGAAGTTCTCGCCCGCTACGCGGGCGAACGGCTGTTGAGCTATGCAAGCCTGGATGGCGCGGCGACCCAAAGCGCGTTTGAGCATTTCGCCGTGATTACCAACTGGAGCAGCGCTGCGCCATATATGGCGGGGCTATATGTGCTTCCGCCCGCTGGCGCAATGGTGACAAGCGACGACGGCAGCCTGATCGCGGGCGTGTTCACCAGCTACAATGGCGTCCCCCTTCGTAGCGGCGAGCATTATCTGATCGAGGAGCGCAGCGCCGATTCGGTTATCGTGCGCCAGCCGCTGGGCGACGCGACGGAGCTGACGATCCGTGTGGTGCCCGCCACACAGGTCACGGACACACCCATAGTCTGGGCGTTCAGCGCGGCAGGCGTGCCCCTGGGCAGCGTCGCCAGCGCAACGACGGCTGATGGCGGCAGCGTCACCTTTGTGTACCAGCGCCAGCTCGCGGGGGGCGCGGTGGCCTACTACCGGATCACACAGGGCACCAGAATGTTTATGCCGCTGGTGGCGCGGTAGGCTGTGCCGGGGCTGCGCTTTAGACAAGGTTTCAGGTGTTAGGTTTCGGGTTTCAGGCCGAACGCATCAGTAAGCCCTGCATGTGCCCAAACGGTACCGTGCCAAGGCCGCACCACCACCGTTCAGAGACCTGTCAGGTGCGCGCAACGGATGATCGCGTCCCCACGCAGGTGCGCCCGTGCGCGCACCTGACAGGTCTAGCGGGGGCTGTTCGCTCGCACCGTGCGGTGTTCATACCCCGACCGCTCCTCATGGTGACAGCGTTACATATACTCTGCCTTCGCCGCCTCACGTTCGCGCCACTTGCGTCGCTCGCGCCTGAAGGCCCATACCAGCCCCCCGCTTTCCACCACAGTGGCCCCAAACACCAGCAGCCAAAAGGGCTTGAGCAGACGCGCCCAGCCCGGCACTGGCGGAATGTTCAGGTCGGCCCCCGGCGCGAGCAGCGCCGCCGCTGGCTTCTCGCTGCCGTTGGCGCGGATGATGCCCATCTGCGCCTGCGGCCCGGTCTGCCACGGCCAGCGCCCGGCGACCGTCGCGGGGACATTGGCGAAGTCGTAGAGTGTCCAGGCCAGGTGGCCGACCGAGTCCAACCCGCGTAGCCGGGAGCGCAGATCAGCGTAGTAGGCGGTCTGCTCGGCCTCGGTGTGTCCATTGGGGAAGATGGTGTTCCAGGTCGGCAGACCGAACTCGCCCAGCAGCAGCGGCTTGGCGGGAGCCGCCGCCCGCAGCGCGGCGTAGCCATGGGCCAGCTCCGCCGCCGGGGCGTAGAAGTGGAACTGCACCACGTCTACCGCGCCAACGAGCCGCGCCGCCGCCGCTGGACTCGACCAGCCGATAGTCAGCAGGTGGTTCGGATCATAGCTGCGGGCGAGGCTGGCGATATGGTTCAGCCAAGCATCCACTATCGGTGCCCCAACGCGCTTGTCGTCAAGATCTGGCTCATTCTTCAGATCCCAGGCCAGAATAGCCGAGTGTCCCGCAAAGCGCGTCAGCAGTGTCTCTAGCTGACGGTCGGCGTCGGGCCAGTGCAGCAGGCTGTAGTCGGCGCGAAAGTCGAAGAGCGTGACGATTACCATGAGCTGCTGCGTCTGGGCGCGGTCGAGCAGGTCGCCCAGATGATCAAGCATAGCCGGTTCTACACGCGGGCCACCGAACTGTTCGTAGGGCACGAAGATGCGAACCGTGTTCAGCCCCAAGCCCTTGATGCGGCTCAGGTCGCGGTCAATCACCGCCGGGTCGTACTGCGGCCAGAAGGTGTCCCAGGGCGTGGCCTGCGGGTAGTAGTTCACCCCCGCGACCACGAAGGGTGCGCCGCCAACGCGCAGGCTGGTTCCTTCAATGGTGGCGCAGCCAGGGCACGCCGGGGCGGTCGGCGCACGATCCGCCCCGCTCGCCGCCTGCCGCACCCAATGGCGCACATGCCACAGCCCATCCTCCAGCAGCAGCACCACGGCGTAGTCGGCCTGCGTCTCTTCGACGCTCACCAGCGCCCCCGCGCCATCGCGGATGACGTGGGCGACCGTGACATTGTGGTCGGTGAGCGCAACGATGGCACCTTCGGCACTGTACAGGTGGAGCTGAAAGCGATGGGCGGTATCGGCCTGCTCAATCGCTAACCCGTCGGCATGCGCCCGCTGCACGGCGGCGCTCACCTCGGCCAGGGCTGGCCCTGTAAAATAGGTCGTCAGCCCGTGCGGTGCGCCCTTCTGGTACGAAAGGTTCACCTGCAACCAGGCGCGGATGTAGGTCGCCTCGATCTGGCTGCGCGTGAGCGGGTCAAGCTGCCGCCCGCTGGCGGCGTCGTCCGGCTCCCACGAGATAGCGACGTGCAGATCCGGCGGCACATTTGGCACGATGTTCAGCGCGCTGGCCGGTTCAGCGCCGCGCTCGAACGAGGCCAGCAGGTTCGCGGCCCCATTGACGGCACCCCACGCCCCCGCCAGCGCAACGGCGATCAGCAGCGCCCAGATGATCCGCTTGAGGTGCGTTTTTCGCATTGCTACGGCACGCTCAAGCGCGTCTGACCGGCTCCGGCACCGACAGCCACCCTGATCTGATACTCCCCGGCGAGGAGTTCGCCAAGCGGAAGGGTTAGCGTGGCCCGCCCGCCCAGCGCCATCACCTCACGCTGTTGCGTCACACCGTCAGGGCCAACCAGCGTGAAATGCGCGGGCGTCCCCTCGGGCACAAACTGGCCGAGCCCCGCCAGCAGCGGCCCGGCCTCGATGCTCACGCTGCCGCTGGCCTGGTCGATGCGCGCCGTAAGCGGAATGGTGCCAACCGCCGGGCCGGGCGCAAAGACGATTTGGAGTGGCGCGCTCTCGACGCCGTAGAGGGTTGCGCGCACCGTGACGACGCCCGACTCGGTGGGAGCCTGAAGCTGGGCTTCGGCGACGCCATCGATGGTGTAGGCCGGAATGAGCCGTGGCTGTCCGCCAGGCGTCTCGGCAGCGAAGGTCACCAGCGTGCCATCGAGCATCTGATTGCCGTAGGCATCCAGCAGCGGCGCGGTGCGTAAGGTCACCAGTTGGCGACCATCGGCGGGCAGCCCGCTAGGGCTGGCGCTCAGGGTGAAGCTGGCGGGCCAGCCCGGCGTCTCAATCAGATTGGCCTCGGGGCCGTGGGCCTCACCCGCCGTCACGCTGAGCGTGGTGCGCCCGGCGCGGGTGCCGCTGGCGAGCCGCCGCCAGGCCAGCAGGTGCGTCACCGCCGCGCCAAGCGTCTCGGTCGCGCCATCCGGTCGCCGGATGTGGAATTGCAGCGGCGTCCCCTCGGCCACCGGGTTGCCAAAGGCGTCGAAGGGAATAGCGATGGCGCTGCCCCAATGTGCGCCATCGGCGATCAGCGCGTGCGGGCCAACCAGCGGCGTCACCGGATCGACCGGCGGGCCGGGGCTGATCGTCAGCTCGGCGTGACCCTCGGCGGTGTCGGCGTGCGCCACCAGCGTGACCAGCCCCGCCACTTGGGTATCTTCCGCAGGCAGCCGAAACTCGGCCCGCCCCATCTGGAACGGCGAGCGATAGAGCAACAGACTGTAACCGCCCTGCGCCACCAGCGTCACCAGCAGCCCATCGGGCGCATCGGCCCGCTCAGCCACCACCGTCACCGGCTCGCCAGCGGCAAGCGCGGCGGGGGCGCGCACCACCAGCGCCCCCGCGAGCGTCGGCCCGTGCGCGGGCGTGCGGCTGGCGCAGCCCGTCGCCAGAGCCAGAAGCACAACCAACAGACTTACATACACTAAGCCGCATCGTGGCATTCGCCCTGCCTTCTGACTTCTGCACGCTACCTTTTGCTAGTCACCCGCCGGGGGACTGAAGTCCCCGGCGCTTGATTCTGCGAAGCCTGCCTTCGCAGTCTCACCCAGGCCGCGCAGGCGGCCTTCGTCACACGTAGCCCGTGGCTTCAGCCACCGGGCGTGGGCGGTCGCACAGACCCGCTTATTTCGGCAAAAATCGTCACCCCTCACCCCTCATCCCTCTTACAGCCCGCCCCCCTCAAACGCATGCACGCTGACCCGCAGCGCGGCGAAGCCCGTTGCTGGCGGCAGCGGAAGGCGCTCGCGCCAGGGCGCATCGGGGCTCACCTCGGGGAGCAATGTGGTGCCGAATAGTTCGCTCTGCTCGCTCGCCGTCGCCACCTCCCCGCTGCTCGCCAGCGGGATGTCGAACATCTGGTCGCGCTGCGGGCGCACCGCATCGCGAATGTACATGTGATCGACCCAGGCCACCTGGCCCTTGGCGTCGTAATAGGTCAGCAGCACATGCGGGATCGTCGCCTCGGCGGTGCCGGTGTTCAGCAGTTGGCCGCGCAGATGCGTGCTGCCATCATCAGCGCGATAGACCTCCAAGTTCTGGAGCGTCAAGTTGCGGCTCAGGTCGTGCTGCGTAATCACGGCTTTGGCGTAGACCGCGAACGACTCCACCGGCTGGGTGATCAGCGGCGGCGTGAACGCCCCCGGCTTAAAGTTTTTCAGGTCAAGCGTATCGGTCAACACTGCGCCAGCAACGCCCTCGAAATCCACCCGGAACGGCGTCACCTCTTTCGGGAAGAGCTTGTGCATCAGCACTTCCTGGGCATTGTAGCGCGAGAGTTCGCTGCCACCGGCGGCGTACAGGAAGGCCGTCACCGTCACATCGGCGGGGTCCGAGCTAGTGTTGATCAGCTCGCCGACGACACTATAGCGCCCGGTGTGGCGCACCAGCCGCGCCGAGAGAATCTGGAGATCGGGGCGGTCGAGGATGTCGGCGAAGTCTGTGGGCTGGCTGATCACCCGCCGTCGGCTGGCCGACACCCAGCCCACCTCGCCCCGGCGGAAGAAGCGCTCCGGCGGCACTGTCACATCAACCACGTCAGGCTCAATCGCCCAACTCCCATCGCGCAGCACCAGCGTGAGCAGTTGTGTCGTCGGGTAGGTCGAGAGCGCCGTAACCCAATCGGTTTCAACCAGCAGATTGACCCGGTTGGATTCAGCCGCAACAATCTGGGCGCGCACATTGTTGAGCTTGCCGTAGGAGGCGACCATGCCGCCTTTAACCGAGAGGTCGAGCAAATACTGATCGTAGGGCGGGCGCGTTTGCGGATCGAGCCGCATGTATGCTTGGCTGAAGCGGCGGAAGTCCAGATCATCGTAGTACTGCTGAACAATGCTGATCGGGGTGCGCGCCTGCCCCAGATACCACATCCCGCCGCTGACCAGCGCGGTTGCGCCAATCAGGGCCAGCAGCGCTAGGCGTACGTACTGGGCCGTCGGCGTGGCCGGGCGCGGGCGCGGCAGCCGCTTAGCCCACTCAAGCCAGACCTGCCACGGCACCGACGGCGAGTCATCGCCTGCGGGGAGCGCCGACCAGACGCGCAGGCGCTGGTCGAGCCGCTTCCAGATTCGCTGCCCGCGCCCAGCGAGATCGGCCCGCGCCCAGAGCGCGTGTGCCCACTCCAGCAGGCGGCGGAAGGGGCGAGCCATGGTCGCCCACATGTGGTCGCGGATGTGCAGCGGCGTATGCAGGCCACGATCCTCATTCAGATGCAGCAGCCAGCGCAGATACGGCACCCAGACCGGTGCGGCGAAGGCGATCAGCGCCAGGACAATTGCCGCCAGAGGAACGACGCCCCACATCACCCGCTGGTAGAGCGGAATCTCACGCCGGGGCAGCACCTCGGGCAGCGGCGGGATGTCCTCGCGCTCCCAGACCATAATCCCGTTCTCTAGGCGCTGCAGCCGGTGCCAGCCCGAGAAAAACAGCAGCGGGTCGTAGAACTGGTCGTTCGAGAAGACAAACTTCAGGTTGTACTTATCGGGCACGGCGAGGAATTGTTGGAGCGAACCGATACCGGGCACACCGCTGTACTTCGCACCCTCCAAGCGCTCCACCGGCGTGCTGGTCAGTTCGGGCAGACGGCGGGCCGAATGGTAGTTGCCATCAACCGAATTGGCGCTTGTCTGTGCCGAAAGCCAGGCCATCTGGTCGCCGAAGCCGAGCGTCAGGTAGCGCCAGCGCCAGTGTTCATCCTTCGCCAGAAAGGTAACAATCGGCTGAA
Source organism: uncultured Oscillochloris sp. (assembly GCA_903916565.1). Taxonomy (GTDB): domain Bacteria; phylum Chloroflexota; class Chloroflexia; order Chloroflexales; family Chloroflexaceae; genus CAIWXH01. The sequence goes on from CAIWXH010000333.1 coordinate 12,006, forward strand.
AGTCAATCGGGTCGGGCTGAAAGCGCCGAAACTGGGTCAGGTTCGCCACAAAGAGCGCGATCACCAGATAGACGATGACAAGCCCAATCTGGCTGAGCCGCCAGGTAATGTCGCCGAACTGCTCGCGCAGATACGTGGCTAGACCGCCATGGCGCAAGCTGACGACAAACTCGCCGACCAGCGGCAGCATCGTAATTGTCGCCCAGAAGGTGAAGCGGTCGAGGGTCAGCACATCAAAGGCGCCGCCCAGCAGCATTTTGGGGAAGGGCGTCGTGCCGCCGGTGCCCAAAAAAACCAACAGCGCCAGCGAGAGCGTCATCGGCCATGCGCGGGTGGTCAGCCCCTTATAGAACATATATGGCAGCGTGAGCAGCGTCAGGCCATAGGGGATGAGCCAGAAGACCAAACCAGCGCTGGTGTTGACAATAAACGAGTCACGCGAGGCGTGGGGAATCGACACCTGCGTAATCGGGTCGGCCTTGCTCCAGAGCCAATACGGCAGCACGACCAAAAACAGGGCGGCGACCAGCCCTGGCCCGTAAATACCCGCCCGCAGCGTGACGGGCAACACGCGGCGCACCCGGCGCATCATCAGTGGGCGCAGATTCGCCCACGTCACCCGCGTCGGGTGCTGGGGCGGCTCATCGGGCAGCGGCTGGCGCAAGGCGATCACGATGGACGAGGCGATCACCGGGGCCACAAAGAAGATCGCGCCGAACAGGGTGGTGACATGATGCCCAGCGGTGGTGGCGGCATTCAGCAGCCAGGCCGTGATCAGCCAGCGCACGCGCCCCTCGTCCAACCAGCGCTGCACAAAGGGCAGCGCATTCAGCAGGAAACCGAGCGAGAACATCGTCGGCAGTTGCCCAAAGACGTGCACCGTCTCGGCGATACACGAGGCGAAGACCAGCAAGAGCGCGGCATAGCCAGCGGCCTCCTCGCTCGCCCAGATCTTTGTGAAGCGGTAGATCCCCAGGGTGACATTCAGCACCGAGAAGAGCGCCACAATCACGAAGCCGGTCTTGAGGCCCACCGCGTACGAGAGTAGCGCAATCGTCTGCTGGGAACCCGGCGGGTAGCTGGTCATCGGAAAACCAGTGTACCAGCGCGGCTCCCAATGATCGAACCAAGCGCGTGCGTAGTGGTCAGCGAAGAAGATATGGACATACGCATCATACGTATGGGTGTAGGTGCCGCTGAGCAGAAGGGAGCCGTGGTAGGCGAGGGCCATAGCCAGCGCCAGAAAGATGAGGGGGTTATACCGGCTCAGGAGTGAGCGCATATGTAGGGCGCAAGCGCACGAGCGCGTAAGAAGCGGGGGGCCTTATGGCCCAAGCATATTATAGTTAGGACTTACGCAGTTGGCCTCACCTGCGGTACGATGACGCCATGAATGAACCCAAGGTGACCGATCTCGACTACATCACCTTCCTCGTGGCCGCCCACGGCGTGGTTTCGTGTACGGAGGGGGCGCGGGTTCAA
>CAIWXH010000334.1 GCA_903916565.1 uncultured Oscillochloris sp.
CCCGCCGCCGTCCAGGCGATGGTGGCCCGTGTTCACGCGCACTACGGGCGGATCGATGTGCTGGTCAACAACGCGGGCTAGGGCATGCACGTGGCCGTGGCCGAGGCCGACCCCGACGCCTACCGCGCCGTTTTCGAACTGAACGTGATCAGCGTCCTTGTGGCGATGCAGGCGGTCATCCCCGTGATGCGCGCCCAGGGCGGGGGCGTTATCAGCTATAGCGTCCCCCCTGTGATCGTGGCTGACTGCGGTGCAAGAGTCCTTCTGATAGCAGAAGCAGGATAGCCTTTTATATTCACCCATAATCGGATCGAAGTACACCGATGACCAGCGCTACATACTCTGATCTGAACACCGACCCTCGTCTCGCACAGCTCACTGCGCTGCTGCACCGCCCACCCGACTTTAACATCCTGACGGCCCTTGGCGTCGGACGCCAGGAGCTGCGCCACTCCGACCTGCTGGCCTACCTGCTTAACCCGCACAAGCCCCACGGTCTCGGCGAACAGCTCATCCGTGCGTTGCTGCGGCGGGCGGGTGAGCTGCTGGCTGAGCCGCTGGATGTGGATGCGCTGACGCTGGGGAAGTTCACCGTGCAGCGCGAGTGGAGCTTCATCGACATCTTGGTGGAGTCGCCCGCTGACAAGCTGGTAGTCATCATCGAGAACAAGGTTGACAGCGGTGAGCATTCCAATCAACTCACCAAATATTATCGGAAGGTATGTGAGCGTCACCCCGACTGGCGGATCGTCGGCATTTACCTGACCCTCGACGCCACGCCGCCAGCCGAAGAGTGTGACCGGGCGCGGTATGCGCCGCTGGGCTACGCCGATGTCGCCGCTGCACTCAGCGAGATCGCCGGGGATACCGAGGTTGAGCCAGATGTACAGACACTGCTGCGCCACTACGCGCAGTTGATCAGGAGCAAGCTTGTGCCAGACGCCGATAGCGACGTGACGCGCACTGCCCTCGGGTTCTATATGGAACACCACGCGGCGCTCGATGCCGTCATTCGCGCCCGCGATGCACGCCAGAAGATGATCCAGCAGACCTTCGACCGGCTGCTCACGGCGACCATCAAGACCCATTCCGATATGCTGCGCCGCGACGACTACTATACGGATTTCAACATCCACCGCTGGTATACACGCTTTTATCCCGTCGAGTGGTATCGCCCAGATCTCCAGGTGGCGCAGCACTGGACGAAAAGCCAGTTAGGGCTGCTATTCGAGTTCTATCACGACCCAAAGCAGGTGTCGCTGGTACTCAACGTCGGCCCGGCACCCCAGGCACATGCGTTGCGCCAGGCGCTCTACGTCCTTGCCGAGCAGCAGCGTCAGCCCTTCAGACTAGCATGGAACGACCCGAGCGGCGACTACTTCAACATCTACGCCCGGCCCATCTTTAGGCCCGAGGACAACTACTTCGCCGCCTATGATAACGAGACGATCCGCCGGGCGATCCGTGCGAACTGGGATGATTTCCTGGAGCGTGACCTGCCGGTCATCTGCGCCACCATCCGCCACGAGATTATGGGGCGAAGCTGGGACGAGGTGTAGCAATCGAGCGCCGCCCGACCGCTTGATGTGGAGCGGGCCATATTCATAAAGGCCAGCATGCCCACCAAGAAGCTTATCGAGGTCGCCCTGCCCCTGGACGACATCAATATCGCCTCGGCCCGTGAGAAGTCGATCCGCCACGGCCACCCCCTCGACGCTGGGAGGTTTCTGCATTACCCTTCAAAAACAGTAAATAACTGGAAACAGATGGACTGATTCGACTGCGCCTCCAAGATTTCCTC
>CAIWXH010000335.1 GCA_903916565.1 uncultured Oscillochloris sp.
CGCGATGTGCTGCCGAAGTGGGCCAGGGTCAGCGCGACCTACACCGAGCAGAGCGCGCTGCACCGGCGCTTGCTGGCCTTCGCCGCCGAGGCACCGACGATGCTCCAGCAGGCCGCCGCGCTGCTGAACTTCGTCTATCCAGCCCTAGGGCTTAGAGCTGGACAGGCAACCCACGCCTGACGCCGCGCTTCATCCTTCGCCCAACACGCAGGGCTGATGCAACGTCGCCTTTTCCCCCTCACCCCCGGCCCCTCTCCCTCAAGGGGAGAGGGGGGATTCCGCAGTAGGATACTTCGGCTCCCCCTCTCCCGCTCAGGGAGAGGGGGCTGGGGGGTGAGGGCTGGCGCGGCAACCGCCCTACCCAACACTGCCTGCGCGTTGCGCCAAAGACTCGACGTGCTATAATGGCACAGAGTATCGCCCCCGGCGAGGCGTATGCGCGTATGCACGAGTACGGCGGGCGCGTCGCGACCGTGATCACGGAGACGTTTGAGCGTGAAGATTACCACTGAGAAGCTACCCAAGAGCCTTTTGTCTTTGCAGATCGAGATCGACAAGGTGCGCTTCGAGCGCGGCCTCGACCAGGCGGCCCGTCGGCTCTCGCAGAAGTATCCCATCCACGGCTTCCGTCCCGGTAAAGCCCCGCGCTTTATGATTGAGCGCACCTTCGGGCGCGAGGCGCTGATCGAAGAGGCTTCCGAGGATCTGATCAACAAAGCCTTCCGCGACGCCCTCCAGCAAGAGCAGATCGAGCCAGTCGGGCCAGCCAGCCTCCAGGGCGTCGATACGCCTGACCCGTTCACCTTCACCATTCATGTGCCCGTCGCGCCCACCGTCGAGGTTGGCGCCTATCGCGAGTTGCGGGCCACCCTTGAGCTTGCGCCGATCACCGACGAGCAGGTTGAGCGGGCGCTGGACGTCATCCGTGACCGCCACGTTGTTCTCAAAGAGCTGGACGACCCCCGCCCCGCCCAGGACGGTGATCAGCTCAAGGTGTATCTCGATACCATTCTCGCTGGTGAGCCGCTTGAGACGCACCCTGAGGGTGAGGAAATCCCCGAGCAGACCCTCGATCTCGTCAAGGGGCGCCTCGTTGATGAACTCTACGAAGGTCTACTCGGTGCCGCCGTTGGCGACACCCGCGAGATCACGGCCCGGATGCCTGACGACCACGCCAACAAGCGGGTGCGCGGCGAAGAGGTCACCTTTAAGGTTGAGGTTCGTAGCGTACACGAGCGCCTGCTCCCGGATTGGGAGGAAGTGCCCACGCTTGAGAATGTTGAGGGTACGCTCGACGATCTGCGCGCCAAGACGCGCACTGATCTTGAGGCTTCGACGCGCACGACTGCCGAGCGCAAGGCGCTTGACAGCTATATCGAGCAACTTGTCGCCCAGACCAGCTACGATGTCCCCGACGTGATGATTCGCGAACTGGCCCACGACATGCTCCACGAGCAGGAACATGAGTTTTCGCGCTACGGCATCACGCTTGAGCAGATGCTTCAGCACCGTGGGCAGACCCACGATCAGGCCATCGAGGCGCTGCTGCCCGACGCCGAGCGCCAGACCAAGGTCACCCTGGCCCTGCGCGAGATCGTCCGCCACGAAGCGCTGGTCATCACCGAGAGCGAAGTCGGGGCCGAGGTGAACCGGCTGCTGCTAGACTACACGGAAGAACAGCGCCCCAACGTCATCCAGGCGCTCCAGAGCGGCCAGATGATCAACAATGTTGCAAATGCGGTCCTCGACCGCAAGCTGCGCGAGCGGATCATCGCTATCGCCACCGGCACGGCTCCCGCCCTCACAGCCCCCGTCGGCGAGGCGGTGGTCGAGGCCGAGGTGGTCGAGGCTGAAGCGACCGAAGCGGTCGAAGCCGCTTCGCCCGAGGTTCCCACCACGGCAGAGTAGCCGCTGTTCCACCCACCCGCGCCAGGGTTCCGTCGCACTGCTGCCCCGCCCGGTAGGGGCAGCCTCCAGGTTGGGCATGCTGCCCGCTCAGGCACCGCTAGCTGGAAAGAGAAACGCATGAAGTGGCACTCCCCGAATAGCCCCGACTGGTCTTCGCAGCGGCCCGAAGCGCTCATCCCGATGGTCGTCGAGAGTACCAGTCGGGGCGAGCGTGCTTTCGATATCTACTCGCGTCTGCTCAAAGAGCGCATCATCATCCTTGGGACGCCCATCGAAGACCAGATTGCGAATCTGATCGTCGCTCAGTTGCTCTTCCTTGAGAGCGAGGATCCTGATCGCGATATCTGGCTCTACATCAACAGCCCTGGCGGCTCGGTCACGGCGGGCCTGGGGATTTACGACACGATGCGCCACATTCGCCCTGACATTGCCACCGTCTGCGTGGGCATGGCGGGCAGTATGGCGACGCCGCTGCTGGCGGGTGGCACGAAGGGCAAGCGCTATAGCCTGCCCCATTCGACCATCCACATGCACCCGGCGGGCGGCGGCGCCCGTGGCTACGCCCCCGATGTCGAGATTATGGCCCGCGAACTGCTGCGAATGCAGCAGGTCGTGCGCGATCTGCTCGCGAAGGACACCGGCCAGTCGGTCGAGCGCGTCGCCAAGGACTTCGACCGCGACCTGTTCATGACCCCCGAGCAGGCCAAGGAGTATGGGATTATTGACGAGATCCTGAGCCGCGAGGATCTGACCGAGAAGAAATAACCGCACAGGCCGCAGGGGCGCCCCCCCTGCGGCCTGTGACGCGGAGATAGCCGACATGACCCGTTCCCGCAATAGTGGTAGTCGCAGCGCGTACGTCTGCTCGTTCTGCGGTCGGGGCCAGGAAGAGGTGCAGCGCCTGATCGCCGGGCCTGGCACGGTCTTTATCTGCGATGAGTGTGTCGCGCTCTGTAGCGCGATTATCGCCGAGGAGACTGAGCAGCAGGTGGCAGCCCCGCGCCGCACGACACCCCCCGGCCCCGCACGCCTGCTCGCGCCGCGCAAGCTGCGCGAAAAGCTCGACCAGTATGTGATCGGCCAGGATCGGGCGAAAGTCGTACTCTCGGTGGCGGTGTACAACCACTATAAGCGGATTCGCGCCGGCGCGAAGATCGACGAGGTCGAGATTAGCAAGAGCAATATTCTGCTGCTTGGCCCCACCGGCAGCGGCAAGACGCTGCTCGCCCAGACCTTGGCCCGCATCCTTGATGTGCCCTTTGCTATCGCCGACGCCACCGCGCTGACTGAGGCGGGCTATGTCGGCGAGGATGTCGAGAATATCCTGCTGCGTCTGATCCAGGCCGCCGAGGGTGATGTCGAGCGCGCCCAGACCGGCATCATCTATATCGACGAGATCGACAAGATCGCCCGCAAATCCGACAATCCCTCGATCACCCGCGATGTCTCCGGCGAGGGTGTCCAGCAGGCGCTGCTGAAAATTCTTGAGGGCGGCGTGGCCCATGTGCCGCCACTGCCCGGTCGCAAGCACCCCCAGCAAGAGTATATCTCCTTCGATACGACCAACGTCCTCTTCATCTGCGGCGGTGCCTTCGAGGGCATCGAAGAGGTGATCGCTAAGCGGGTGCGGGGCAAGAACGTGATGGGCTTCGGCAGCCAGAAACCTGGCGCAACCTCGGCGGATCATACTGTCCTGCTCGCCCAGATTTCGCCCGACGACCTGATGCGCTACGGCTTCATCCCCGAGTTTATTGGGCGCGTGCCGGTGGTGGTTGGCCTTGAGCCGCTGACCCATCTGGCGATGCTGCGGATTCTCACCGAGCCGCGCAACGCGGTGATTAAACAGTACCAGAAGCTGCTCGCCCTCGACCACTGCGAGCTTGAATTCACCCCCGATAGCCTGGAGGCGATTGCCGACCGGGCGATGCACGCCCGTACCGGCGCCCGCGCGCTGCGGAGCATCGTCGAGGAGGTGCTGCTCGATGTTATGTACGATGTGCCCGCCCAGGAGCATATCGGGCGCTGTATTATCAACGCCGAGGTGGTCGCCGGACGCGGTCACCCCATCCTCGTGCCGCGCACCGAGCGCACTGACTACCGCCGCCGCCTGGATGAGGCGGTCTAGCCATTTTTGATTTTGGATTTTTGATTGCGGATTACGCTAGGTCTGATGAGCACTCTGCACTCTGCAATCTAAAATCTGAAATCAGAAATCACCTATGCCCCCTTTCCGCCGCACCGCTGATCGCGCCGCCGAAGAGCCACAGCCGCCCCGGCGGATTCTTGTGGCCGATGACGATCCCTCCATCGCCGCCCTCATTCAGATCACGCTCAAGGATCCGCGCTACGAGCTGACCGCCGCCGCCAATGGCCTTGAGGCGCTACAGGCGTTCGAGAAGCTGCCCTTCGATGTGGTCATCCTCGACGTGATGATGCCCTACGTTGATGGTTTTGAGGCGTGCCAGCGCATCCGTGCGAAGAGCGATGTCCCGATTGTGATCCTCACCAGTCGCGATGGCACCGACGATGTGATCCACGGTTTCGAGCTTGGCGCCGACGATTATATTACCAAGCCGTTTAAGACCGCCGAGCTGATCGCCCGCGTCGAGGCCATCCTGCGCCGGATTGAGGGCTACAAGTCGCGCCGTGCCCCGCCGATTGTGTGCGTTGGCCCCATCGAGATTGACGAGCCGCGCCATCGCGTCAGCGTCCGTGACACCGAGGTGAACCTGACCCCGATGGAGTTCGAGTTGCTCTATTTCCTCGCCGCCAACGCCGGGCAGGTCTTTGACCGCGAGACGCTGTTCCGCGAGGTCTGGGGCTACGAGTATGTCGGCGAGACGAATCTGGTTGATGTCTGTGTGCGGCGCCTGCGCGAGAAGGTCGAGGAAGTTCCCTCGCGCCCCCGCCTCATCGCCACCGTGCGCGGCATCGGCTATAAGCTGGTTGAAGGGTAAAGCCTAGATGGCCGATCAGGTTCACGTCTCGCAGCACCCGTTGGTCATGCACAAACTGGCGCTGCTCCGCAGCGACGTGACGAAGCCCAAGAAGTTCCGCGAGCTGGTGCGCGAGATCGCCCAACTGCTCTTCTACGAGGCGACGCAGGATCTGACCCTGGCCCCGCTGACCGTGCAGACGCCCCTGGCCCCGTGCGCTGGCTACGAGGTGGCCGAGCGCGTCGGCGTCATCCCCATTCTGCGCGCTGGCCTGGGCATGTCTGCGGCGATTATCGAGATTCTGCCCACCGTCCACGTCTGGCACCTGGGCCTCTACCGCGACCACGAGACCCTGCAGCCTGTCACGTACTACAACAAGCTGCCGAGCGAGCCAAATATCGACCTGTCGCTGATCGTTGACCCGATGCTCGCCACGGGTGGTTCGGCGGTCGCCGCCGTCGAAATTCTGAAGCGCTGGGGCGCCCGACGGATTAAGTTCCTGGGCCTGATCGCCGCCCCCGAGGGCGTGCAGCACCTCAGCGCGGCCCACCCTGATGTGCCAATCTACCTCGCGGCCATTGATAGCCACCTAGACGAGCGGGGCTACATCGTCCCTGGCCTTGGCGATGCTGGCGACCGTCAGTTTGGGACGGGCTGACGCCCGCGATGATCGAGCTGGCACTCGTCCTCACGTTTGGCGTTGCGGCTGGCGTCACCGCCGCCCTCACCCCGCCGCTTATCCGGCTGTCGCTTAGGGCGGGCTGGGTCGCGCAGCCCGGTGCCCGCCACGTCCACCAACGCCCCACGCCGACCGTCGGTGGCCTGGCGATGATCGCGGGCTTCGCGGCGGCCCTGCTGCTCAGCTTCGCGCTTGAGCAGCTTGACCCGGCGCTGCGGCGCTCGCCCTTCGAGCATCTGCGCCTGGGCCTGCTGCTGGCCGGGGCCAGCCTTGTCGCCTGCGTTAGCCTGATTGACGATGTGCGCGACCTGCCCGCCCTGCCGCGCCTGGGCGTGCAGATGATCGCCGCGCTGGTCGCCGTTGGCCCCTACCTGTGGGATCACAGCCTCTACGCTGACGCGCTGGGTGTGCCGACGGAGGCCCGTGGGATCATTCTCACTGCCTTTAACTTTCCCTTCATTGAGCAGATCCACCTGCACGACCTCAGCCCGTGGTTGGCCGTCGCTGCCACCGTCTTCTGGATCGTCGGCATGCAGAACATGGTCAACTGGGCCGACGGGCTGGACGGGCTGGCCGCCGGGGTGACGCTGATCGCGGCGACCGTGCTGGCGCTGCACACGCTTAACCTGAAGCCGCCGCAGTCTACGGTGGCGCTGCTGCCGCTGGCGCTGGCGGGGGCGTGTGCGGGGTTTCTGCCCTTTAACTTTCACCCGGCGCGCACGTTTATGGGCGACGTGGGGGCGATGACGTTGGGCTACATTTTGGGCGTAAGCGCAATCATCGGCGGGGCGAAGCTGGCGACGGCGCTGCTGGTGCTGGGCGTGCCGCTGATTGATATGGCCTGGCTGATTGTAGCCCGCACGGTGCGCGGCGGCTCGGCGGCGCACGCGGGCCGCGACCATCTGCACCACCGCCTGCTGGCGATGGGCCTCTCGCAACGCCAGGTCGTTTTGATCTACTACACGCTCAGCGCGGTGTTTGGGGCCATCGCGCTGCTCGACTTCTTTACGCCGCTGCTGAAGCTGGCGGCGCTGCTGCTGCTTGGCCTGCTGGTGATTGGGATTATGCTCTACACCGGGCGCGATGTTTGGCTGGTGGACGATCCGTTGTAGTGCCCCTTGGCGGGGCGGCCCGACGGGGCTTTGCCCCGCCGAAATAAAGAAGAAGACTAAGTCTTTCTGGGGGGCTTCAGCCCCCCAAACCCCCGCGAGGCGCAGTAGCACCAGGCTACTGAAGCCACACCGACTGGTCGGGCTGTGGCCCGAAGACCCAGATTTGGCCCGTGCGCTGGAGCTGGATGGCTACGCCGCCGCCGCCGAAGAACTGCACGTTCGCCTGGTCGGGGCGCTCGCTCAGGATGGCGTAGCCTAGCCACTGACGCTCGCCGGCAGCCCAGATGTTGCCGAAGCCGCGCTGGGGAATCGAGCGCACGATTGGGCTGCGCGGCGGGGTCGGCGGCGGCTGCTCGGTCAGCGGCGGGTCGCCATCCTGGTAGGTGTCGTCAAAGGCCGCGTAGGTCGAGAAGCCGCCCTCGCCGCGTGACGTGTGGTAGACGTAGATTTTGCGCCCCGGCGTGCTCATGTCAAACCAGATCATCGTGCCGCCCTCAAAGAGCTGCGACGAGGCGGGAATGTCGGCGTAGCTGGTCGTCGGGCACGTCAGCGCCGGGCGAAAATCAACGTAGGTGAGGCGCTCGTTCAGCCCGAACTGCACCTCGCGTGGTGCGCCCTGGCACGCTGGGAGGCTCTGGACATCGAGTACCTGGCGACCGAGCAGCCCGTAGAGATACTCGTAGGGCGTATTCGATAGCTCGGGGTGCAGCTCGATGCGGCGCCGCTCGAAGTATTGAACCGTGTAATTATGTCCGTCAAGCCGCTCGCTGAGCAGGCCGGTGATCGGGTAGCCGAAGCGTTCGAGGTTGCCGGTGTTCTGCCAGTAGGTCAGGAAGGGATCACAGACAAGCTGGCCGGTCTCGGCGAAGTAGCGACACTCGCTGCCGCTACCGGGGGGCAGCGGATCGACGCGGGGCAGACTTTCCCAGCGCCGCCCCTGAAGCTCGAGCGCCCGTGCGCCAAGGCGTCCGGCGGTGATCGTGCCGTCCTGCTGGATTTCTAGGCGGTCGCGCTCGAACCATTGGACGGGGATGGTGCGATCTTCCACGGTCTCAACCCGCTGCGCGGTGATTGGGTAGCCAAAGACAAACAGGCCGCCCTTATGCTCCCAGTAGCTGAGAATGGGGCCGCTGATACAGAAGCTCGTCTCGGGGAAGCAGCGCGAGCGCGCCTGGGCTGCGGTGGCACCGATGGGCAGCAGGGCGCTGAGGGCGAGCAGGCTGAGGGCGAGCAAGGTACGCATGGGAGGCTCCTTCCTTAGAATGACCGACGACCGACCATAGGCACGAGGCTTTTACACGGAGAGGTGCCGATCCGAACTTCGTGCGCTTGGACTGCTTTGATTGGTTGGTACCGCAGATTGGCGAATCTGAACCATGTGCGTACCCTCGGATGGGCGATTGAAACGGACCACCGTGATAGCAAGCTGTATTGGGCCAACTTGATAACAAGGCAAACGCCTGTTATAATAGGCCGCGTGCGCCCCCATAGTCTAGCGGCCTAGGACGTCACCCTTTCAAGGTGAAGATCGCGGGTTCGAATCCCGCTGGGGGTACCACTGATTTTTGAGACGCCAGGGGTTGTCGCCCCTGGCGTCTCTGCGCTTTGTGACGCAGCTCTAGTGGAACCGAGCCGCGATAGATTTGTTCGAATCCCGTTGGGTCGCACCAGATGGACGGCTCGAACAAGTGTCAACATACCGCAGGGGCTGTAGCCCCTCGGATTCAACAACCTGTGTAGGATTGCGCTCCTCGTCGTAGAGCCAGGGCTCCTCGGCGTCGCCCTTGGGCCGGTTGATCTGGCGCATGATCCGGCCTAGCATGCGCTGCACCTCACCCTCGCCACACGTGCGGCTGAACGCGTCGCGCCGCTTTGCGTCCGACGTTGGGGCACGAGGCGGCACGCTAAGCTGCTTGATTTAGGGCTGCGCGGTGCCGCTCGATCCGCTCGCGCTCCTCGGGCGAGGGAAAGCTCGTCGTCACACCAGTCTGCGTATGCTGGCTCATCGGTTATGGCTCCTGCAGCACCTTATCGATGGCCTCGACCAGCCGTGGGCGGCGGCGATACGTCGCCTTCAGCCCTGCGAGCTCGGCGCGCCACTCGGACTCGGGCACCACCGCGCGCAGCCGGCTCAGGTAGCGCGCCGCCACATCGTAGGCGCGAACGTCGGCGCGGAGCAACTGCCCCGCTGCAAGCTCGCGCCAGATCTGCGCGGCCCGCTCGGGGTAGACTGGCGCCATCGCCCCGGCGACGGCGTCATCCGTCACGCTCAAACGAGCCTGCTCGGCCCGCGCCCGGTCGTACCAGCAGAGTACATCGGCGGGACGCTTTGCGTCGATAGCGATCTGGATGAGCGGGTCGTACTGGGGGAAGCGCTGCGCTGCGCCGGGGGGCTGCGGCGGGTCGGCCTGGGGCAGTGGCCAGCCGGTCGCGGCGTCGGGCCGAACGCCATCCTCAAGATAGCGCAGGGCGGCAGCGCGGACAGCCGACTCTACGCCAGCCCGCACGCTGTCGGCCAGGAGGCGCTGGAGCGCGTGGAGCGACGGGTGCGTGAAGAAGGTCTCGGCCTGGAGCGCAGCGACTGCGGGCCAGTCGCCCGCCTCGGCGCGCAGTTCGCTGATAATCTGGCGCAGCGAGTCTGCGGCCAGGGAGTCAACATTGGCCGCGAGCCCAGTGCGGGCCCACTGTTCGGCCTCGGCCAGGCGGCTGGCGGCGCGCAGTTCTCGCACCAGGCGCGGGTAGCTGCCGGTGTGTTGCGCCTCCTCGATCGCCAGAGGGATGACCTCGTCGGCCCGCCCGGCCTTCTCCAGCGCGGTGTGCAGCCGATCCATCACGCCAGTGCGGGCAGCGCGGGCGCTGTAGTCGCTCGGGCTGCCCGGCGGCAGCCGCTCCAGGCGGGCGCGGAGGGCGTCGGCCACCTGCGACCAGACCGTCGGCGACTCAGGGTGATCCCATACGACCGCTGAGCCACGGCAGAGGTCGTAGGGGTCGCGCAGTTCCATATCGATCGCCCAGAGGATCCGCTCGTAGGGCGGCAGGCTGCTCTGCGGGAGCGCAGCGAAGACCAAGTCGAGGCAGGCGGCGACCTCCTCGGCCTGGTCGCCCTCGTCCTCGCTCTCCTCGATCAGATCGGCCCCGGCCTCGATCATTGGCACGGCAAGATCGAGCATGGCATCGGCGGTACCGGCGTCGCGGAGCTGGGTGAGGCGCTCCTGGATGGACGCAAAGTTGGGCCAAGGACCGGAGCGGCGAGATGCTTTCAGGTCGGCGCGGATGCTGGCGGCGATCTTTCCGGCCTCGCCGCCCATAGCGCGACGGCGAGCCGCCATGGCGGCGGCAACGGCGGGGACGCGGCCGGCCAGATCGAGCAGCAGCCCTGCAAGAGCCTCGCGGCTCAGCCCCTCAATGTAGGCGCGCAGCTCAGGGTCGGTGCTCATAGCCCCTCCTAATCGTCAGGACAGGTTGCGAAACTGCTTTTCGCCCTCAACTAGGAGCGAGAGGGTCTTCTTTCCCTGCCGGTCCTTCAGCGGGTTATTGACCCGCATCTCAGGCAGCTTCCCACTGGCGCGGATCGCCGGCAGGCCAGCCAGATTCTGGCGGGCAATGGCGTAGTTCGGGTCAATCTTCAGGGCGCGGCGGAGGGCAGCCTCGGCCTCGTCGAAGCGACGCTGCATCAGGAGGCAAAGGCCCAGGTTGCCCTGGGGTTGGGGCAGGCCATCGCTCATCGCGATCACCTGACAAAACAGGGCTTCGGCCTCAGCCCAGCGGTGCTGCCCCATCACTGCCGCTGCCTCGTCAAAGAGCGCCTCCTGGGCGATCAGCTGATCGAGCGTGAAGTCCGGGCCACGGAGGGCAAGCTCGGTGGCGACCGCCGAGCGCGCGAAGGGCAGATCCTCGGCGAGCCGCTCGGCAATCAGCCCCTCGGTGTCCAGCTCCACCGCCCGCTCGAAGTCGCGTAGCGACTGGCCCAACTGGAGCATAAAGCGCCCGGCCATGCCACGGTTGTACCAGAGCATCGGGTCGTTGGGCGTGAGGGTGAGGGCCTCCGAGACCGCCGCGTAACACTTGTCGTGCTGATCCAGCATCGAGTAGGCCGCGCCCAGCCGGTGAAGCGCCTCAACGCGCTGCGCTTGCGCGGCGACCGGGGCGCGCAGCACGCGTTGGACGGTGGCGATCACGCCAGCATAATCGGCGGCGATGAGCTGCTGGACAGCGCGATCCAGCCAGCGGTCAATGTCGTGCGAAGTGGTCAGATTGCGCGGCTGTGCTGCACGCTTCGTTTTCTTGCCCATAGACTCACCCATCTTCCTACAGCGAGACCAGTAGGTCGCGCAGGTCGTCGATAACCGTCGGCTCAACCCACAGGCGCAGCGCCGGACTCCTCGCGGGCATCAAGCTCTGACTCGGCCTGCTCCCAGGAGATCAGGCCGAGTTTCTCGGGGGGGCGTGCCGCGCGGCGACGAGCCAGGTAGCGGCGGAGCAAGCCCTGATCCTCTGCTTCCTCAAGAAGCTCAACTTAGCCCCAGCCATCGCAGCGCTGCTCACCCGCGAATCGTCGCCCCGATCTCGCGCTCTAGGCCGCCGATGATCTTTTTCCGCACCTTGGTCAGGGCGTCATCGCTGAGGGTGCGGTCGGCGGCGCGGAAGCTCAGGTGGTAGGTGAGGCTGCGCTTGCCCTCGCCCACCTGCGGCCCGGTGTAGACATCGAACAGCGTCAGGGCTTCGAGCAACTCGCCAGCGCCACGCCGAATGAGCGCCGCCACACGAGTTTCAGGCACTTCGGCGGGCGCGACGATGGACAAATCCTGCACCGTGGCGGGGAAGCGTGAGAGCGGGTGGAAGTTCGGGGGCTGGGCGGCCTTGATCAGCGCGTCTAGGTCGATTTCGGCAGCGGCCACCCGTGGCACGGCCAGATCGAGGCGCTCGCGCACAGCGGGGTGCAGCTCGCCCAACACGCCGACGCGGCGGCTGATGAGGCGGATGCGGCCCTGCTTTGGCGCAGCGCGGTCGGCCCCGTTCCGCTGCGCGACCGGCTCTGACGCTTCCTCGCTTTCAAGTAGTAGCGCCGCCGAGCGGCCAGGGTGAAAGCGCTCGTCGTCGGTCAGCGGCACGTAGCTGATTTTCCCGCTTAGGTTGAAGCGAGCGAGCAGCGTGTCAACGACACCCTTGAGGTCGTAGTAGTCCAGCGACTCGCGGTCGGGCGCGGCCCAGGACTCGGGGGCGCGGGGGCCAGCCAGCACAATCGCGAGGCGGCGCGGCTCATCGGGCAGCACGCTGCCGGGGACTTTCAGATAGACCCGGCCAAGCTCGAAGGCGGCGGCCCGCTCACGCTCGCGCATGTTGGCGGTCAGGGCTGCACCGAGCGAAGGCAGCAGCGAGCGGCGCATGTAGGTCTTTTCAGGGGTGTTGGGGTTGGTCAGCTTGACGTAATGCTCGGTTACGGCTTCGCTAGGAGCGACGGCTGCCACCAAGTCCATATCAATCAGCGAGTGCGTGATCAGCTCGCTGAGGCCACAGCCCACCAGCACCTCGCGGGCGCGTTGTTCAAGGGCTAGTTCGGGCGCCTGAACGGCGGGAGGCAACTCGTCGGCCAGGCGGGTGGGCGGCACATGCTCGTAGCCGTAAAGCCGCGCCACCTCCTCGCAGAGATCGGCCAGAATGCTCACGTCGAGGCGGAACGACGGCACGGTGACGCGCACGACCGGCACTTCACCGTACACGGCGAAGTCGCCCATCGTCGAGCCACCGTTGATCGTGCAACTGAAGCCGAGACGGCGCAGGAGGTCGGCGATTTCGTGGGCGCTGAGGTGGAGGCCGACAATGCGCGTCACCTCGGTGGGCGACAGGTCAAGCGTGACGGGCTGCCATGGGCGCGGATAGCTGTCTACAAAGCCATGGGCGATAGTGGCCCCGCCATACAGGCGCATCAACTCCAGACAGCGGCGCAGGGCGAGCAAGGGCAACTCGTAGTCCACGCCGCGCTCAAAGCGACGCGAAGCCTCGCTGGGCAGCTTCAGCCCACGGGCCGTCTTGCGAATCTGCACCGGCTCCCAGATGGCCGCCTCAAGCAGCACCGTGGTGGTCGAGTCGCTCACCTCGCTGGAGGCACCGCCCATCACCCCGGCGACGGCGAGCGGGCTGGCGGCGTCACAGACGAGCAGCGGGGGGCGCTCCAGGCCGCTCGCGGCACCGGGAGTCAGGTCGCGCTCCTTGCCATCGAGCGTGACAAGGCGCTCGCCGGGGCGGGCCAGCCGCACATTCAGGTGGCCGTCGGCGACCTTGGCGTAGTCGAAGGCGTGGGTGGGCTGGCCCCATTCCAGCATGACATAGTTGGAAATATCGACCACATTGTTGATCGGGCGCATGCCAGCGTTGATCAGGCGGCGCTGCATCCACTGGGGCGAAGGGCCAATCTGCACGCCCTCGGCCAAGCCCAGCGTAAAACGGGGGCAAAGCGCGGGCACCTCGATGCTCACCCCGGCGCGGCCCACGATGACGGGACCGTCGGCGTGCAGCGCGGGGGTGGACAGCGTCAGCTTGGCACCCGTCAGGGCGGCGACTTCGCGGGCGACGCCGACGATAGAGAGCGCACGGGCGTAGTTCGGCGTAATCTCAAGCTCAAAGATCACCTCGCCCATAAAATCGCGCAGGGGCACCCCGACGGGCGCGTCATCCTCAAGAATAATGATGCCGTCGTGCTCCTCGCTGATGCCAAGCTCCTTCTCGGAGCAGAGCATGGCGTCGCTCACGACGCCGCGTACGGGACGCGCCTTGAGCGTAACGATCACCTGGCCCTCGGCGTGACCATCGTAGAGGCGCGAGCCTTCTTTGGCGAAGACGGCCTTGAGGGGGTGCGTGAGCGGGCCGAGGCCACGGTAGGGGAAGAGGTTCGGCGCTCCGGTGACGACCGTATGCGGCGCGGTGGCGCCGTAATCCACCGTCGCCAGGACGAGCTTATCAGCATTGGGGTGCGGCAGCACCTGAAGGATATTGCAGGTGACGATCTTAGCGGCGTCCCAAGGCAGTGCGGCACCCTCAAGACCAAGCACATGGATATCAGCGACCTCAAGGCCACCGAAGGTGAGCCGATGGGCCAGCGCCTCGGGGGCGAGATCAACGGCAACAAACTCGCGGAGCCAGCTCAACGGAACTTTCATGATGCCTCACAGCGCCTCCAGGCGGAAAACCAGGGGCGATTGTAGCCCCGTTGCGCGGCGGCTGTCAAGGGCAGCTACAGCGTCGTGTCTGGTGCGCCAGCGAAAAGCGCCGCGACCTGCAGCGGCAACGCAGGCAGGCAGGCCAGATGGACGGTCTGCGCCTCACCGTAGACGATGGGTTCGCCGTACACGTCATCAGCTAAAGTGGAGAGCGCCAGCGTACGCGCCGCAGGATTGACCTCGATATACGCGGGGACGCCGCCCCGCGCATACAGCGCCCGCTTCTTCGCCATCTCCTCGGGATTATTCCCCGGCGAGAGTACCTCGACCACCAGATCGGGTGCCCCGCGCACACGCCGGTCGCGCACCAGCTCGGCGACCCGCTCGGCACGGATGAAGAGGAAGTCGGGCTGCACCGCATCATGCTGCGAAAGCAACACGCCAATCGGTGCGGTAAGCCAAATGCCCAGGCCACGATCCTCCGCAGCAATCCCAATGAGACGAATCCAGCGACCGACGATCCACTGGTGAAATGTGCTGGGTGCCGTGGTCATATAGAGCTTCCCGTCAATAATCTCGTAGCGGTTACCATCAGTGGGCAGACGCTCCCAGTTCACGACGGCCCAGCGCCCCTGGGGCGGCCCTTTGAGGGCGTGATCCATGAGGATGGGGGAGACCAGCGTCTCAACGGCCTCGGCGGTGTCGGTTGTCATCGGGCTACCTCCGCACTTGTTCTGGCTCGCGCAAGTCTATTGTAGCATAAAAGTTCTATATCTGTCTAGGCAAACACGCGGCTGTCAAGGGCGGTTGCAAAGTCGCGCTAAACCCCTCACCCCCGGCCCCTCTCCCACAAGGGGAGAGGGGAGATTCCGCAGTAGGAAGCATTCGGCTCCCCCTCTCCTGCGCTGGGAGAGGGGGCTGGGGGGTGAGGGCTGGCGCGGCAACCGGACTTTGCAACCGCCATGCGCGGCTGTCAAGGGCAGCTACAGCGTCGTGTCAGGTGCGCCAGCGAAAAGCGCCGCGACCTGTAGCGGCAACGCAGGCAGGCAGGCCAGATGGACGGTCTGCGCCTCACCGTAGACGATGGGTTCGCCGTACACGCCATCAGCGAGAAAAGAGTGCGCCAAAGTGCGCGCCCCCGGATCGACCTCGATATATTCGGGGACGCCGCCCCGCGCATACAGCGCCCGCTTCTTCGCCATTTCCTCGGGGTTGTTCCCTGGCGAGAGTACCTCGACCACCAGATCGGGCGCCCCACGCACGCGCCGGTCGCGCACCAGCTCGGCCACCCGCTCGGCACGAATGAAGAGAAAGTCGGGCTGCACCGCGTCGTGCTGCGAGAGCAACACGCCAATCGGCGCGGTAAGCCAGATGCCCAGGCCACGCTGGCGAGCCGGTACGCCAAGCTGCTCAATGAACGCCCCGACAATCCACTGGTGAAATGTGCTGGGTGCCGTGGTCATATAGAGCTTCCCGTCAATAATCTCGTAGCGGTTGCCATCAGCGGGCAGACGCTCCCAATTCACGACGACCCAGCGCCCCTGGGGCGGCCCTTTGAGGGCGTGATCCATGAGAATGGGGGAGACCAGCGTCTCAACGGCCTCAGCGGTGTCGGTTGTCATCGGGCACCTCCTCACTTGTTCTGGCTCGCGCAAGTCTATTGTAGCATAAAAGTTCTACATCTGTCTAGAGGATCAGCGGGGCGTGGTATGGCGGTTGCAAAGTCTGGTTGCCGCGCCAGCCCTCACCCCCCAGCCCCCTCTCCCTGAGCGGGAGAGGGGGAGCCGGAAGCGTCCTGATGCAGAATCTCCCCTCTCCCCATGAGGGAGAGGGGCCGGGGGTGCGGGGCAAAGTGCGGGGCAGATGGCGCCGTTGCAATCGCCATGGAGGGGCGTGGTAGGATGAGGATGATCGCGCGCAAAGCCGCAAGGGTTCTATGTGAGTGTCCTGACTGCGGAAGCGCGAACTAATAAGGAGCGTCCATGAGCCAGCCAACGGAGACGCCCGCCACCACTCACCTCGCAGCAGCGCCGCGCCAAGGCTGTGGCCGTCGGCTGCTTGGCTTCATTGGCTGGCTGTTGACCCTAGCGCTCAGCGCGGCCTTGGGGCTTGCGGCGCTGGCGGGAATCGCCTACTTCGTCTTCGGCTTCGACCTGACGACGCCGGAGCGCATACGCCAGTCGAGCGCCGATGTGGTCGCCCTGCAAGGCCAAGCTGGCGCGCTAACGACTGAGGTGGCCCAGCTACGCACCGCCGAGGTCGAGCATATCCGCCAGCTCGCCACCGCCAACGAGCGCGTTGACGCGCTTGAGGCCCAGGTGACCGACTTTACGCAGCAGGCCGCCAGCCTCGCCGCGCAGGGTGCCACCGCCTCGGCGCTTGCGCGTGAGCTGAATCAGAATATCGCCCTGGCCGCGACCATTCAGGCGGAAGGGCGTCAGGGGCAGATTTTCGTCTCAGTCGTGGCGACAACCCAGGCCGACACCACCACCCGGGTCGGCGAACTCCAGCGGCGCACCGAGCGCATCACGCGCTTTGTTCAGCGCCTAGGCGATCTGGCGGGCGAGGTGGGCGCCGACAGCGCAGCGCTGCCCACGGGCACACCAGCGGC
>CAIWXH010000336.1 GCA_903916565.1 uncultured Oscillochloris sp.
GCGGGCCGTAAGCTCGTAGCCGTAGCCATCGGGTGAGCCTTTCGCCTTACGGTGGCGTGTGCGGCTCACGCCGGACGGGATCAGCGCCTCAAGGGTCGTGCGCTCCGCCTCAGTCATACGATAGGGAGCGCCTGTGGTTCCCGCCAGCGGCACCACCCAGCCGTTGCGGAACGCCACGAACCCGCGTGAACTGAAGCGCAGCCCGCCACTTTTACGAAAGGCCACCAAGCCATCACGGGGCAGGCCGAGTCGGTCTTCGTCGGCGGGGATGGACTGGGCAGGCGGGGTGTCGGCCTCGGTACCCTCGGGCGCAGCGTCCGGGTCAACCTTCAGCGTATGGTCAACGCCGTCGGTCGTTAGGCCACGCAGCGAAAAGCCTTCGGGCGGCAGGGCGGGCGGCGGCTCAGGCGCTTCGGGGTCACTCATCATTGCACCTTCAGACTGGCAATCACACGGTCAAGCTGTGCGCGGGCCGCAGGGAACTCGCCCTCGGGCGCCGCCAACGTCACATAGTACAGCTCGTCCTTCGCCACGATAATGTACTCGGCAGCGTGAACCACCACCGGCAGCGCCGCCCGTCGCGGCGCGTCAATGGGCTGCGCCACGTAGGCGAATTCCGAGCGCATCGCCCGCGTGCCAGCCACCTCGGTTTCAGCGTCAGCCAAAAAGTGGTAGCTGGGCAGCGTCTGGCGTTCGGCGACGCGCTGATCGAGCAGCGTCTGGAGCGTCGGCAGGCTGGTCGGATCGAGCAAGCGGCTCTCGACGGTCAGCGTCGTCTTGAAGGCCGAGGTGGTGCCAGGGTCGGCCACTTGCAGCAGCACGTTCTCCGGCAGCGCGGTAGCGATCCAGCCAGATGGATAGGTGAAGGTGATTGGGGCCAGATCGGTCTGGAAGCTGCGTGTCCGGGTGATGGTGACTTGCATCAGCAGCCAGCCGCCCAGCAGGCAGAGGAGGACGATCACGGCGACGCCAAGATCTTTGGGGTACAGCCGCAGGGCGCGGATCGACTCGTTGGTGGTAGTCTGCGTCATCGTGTACTCCGCAGGGTCACTTCGGTGGTGCGCCGCATCAGGAAGCCCAGCAGGAGGAAGGCAGCGAGGGCAATGGCGATGCCGAGCGCCAACGAGCGCCACGGATTCACCAGCAGACCAGCGGCGCTCACCTCGCCGATCAGCCAACTGAATAGCCCGTTGGCGAGGGTGGTCAGCAAGAAGCCCGTCGGCACCCACCAGGCTGGCCGATGCTCAAACTTGGCCTCGGCCATGAACCAGCCCTGGAGGCCACCAAACGAAGCTTGGGCCAGCGCCGTCGTCACGGTTTGCACGACGCCGGGGCCAAGGGCGACACCGTCGTTGGACAGCACAAAGTACAGGTTGCTAATCGTCGCCACGCCGAGGCCCGCCACCGTGCCGTAGATAATGCCGTCCATGCGCTCATCAAACTCTTCGCTGTCGTAGACAAGCAGCCTGACCGCCAGATAGATGATCAACTGCGAAGTGGACGCGATGATCAGAATTGAGGCGAGGAGCGACGTTAGCGTGTTGGCGCTCGCCCAGGTGTTGACGTGGAACCAATCAACGGTGACGCGCCGTAAGACCACATCGGCGAGCAAGGCGGCCAGGAGGAAGACGGCGGCGACTTGCTGCTTCGGCTCTGGCTCAAGCCGATCTTGCTGGTAGAAGAAGACCAGCCAAAGCGCTGAGGGAATGAGCGCCAGCAGCACCCCCGCCACGATCAGCCCCGTCCCGCTGAGCGGCCCGAACACGGTGTTGGCGAGGAAGGCAACCACGGCGCTGAAAACGCCCATGCCAATAATCTGGATGACCGCCGCCCGCCAGAAGCCCGTATGCGGCTTGTTGACCATGGCGTAATGCCGGTCACAGTAGGCACGACCCCCAAGCGTCTGATAGGGGGCGCGCAACGGCTGGTTGCAGACGCAACATTTGATCTCGTTCATAGGGCGTCAGCGGCCCTTTCTCAGCTCGGCATCGACACGGTAGGGGTTGGTCGCGTCACTGGGCACATCCACCTCGTTGTCGGCGATGATTGGTCGGTAGCCAGCGGCGTAGATGATCGCGCTGTACGACTCGCCCCTCGGCACGGCATCCTCGGTCTGGAACATGCCCTTACGGTCAGTCACGCCCGTCGTCAGGATCTCGTCGGCAGTGATATTATCATCGCTCGCCGCCGCGCTGGCGGTAAGCCCAGGCTGGAGGATGAAAATCTGCACGCCGTCAATGCCACGCTTGGTGCTGGCATCAACAATCTGGCCCGCGAGATAGACCAGATCCTTCGATGCGGTGCTTGGCGCGGCAGGGCCGGTGCCCGTGGTGCAGACCACCAGGGCCACATCATCCACAAACATGCTCGACACATCGCCGCGTGGGTTTTCGGCAGCAAAGACGAGGCGCACCTTCTTGCCAGCGTAGCTTGAGAGGTCGAA
>CAIWXH010000337.1 GCA_903916565.1 uncultured Oscillochloris sp.
CCACCTTGCGTTCGAGGGACGCACGTGGCGCATCGTGGCGCGGCCTGGCCCGGCCTATGTCGCCGAGACGTACGGCTGGGATGCGTGGGTTCACCTGCTGATTGGGCTGACGGCGGCTGGCGCCTACGGCTTGTCCATGGACACACGCCGACGGGCCGAGGCGAAGCTGCACCAGAGCGAGGCCACCTATCGCCTGATCTCCGAGCATGCCGTCGATGTGATCTGGATCCTCGATCTCGAGTCCCAACACTTTACCTACGTCAGCCCATCGGTCGAGAAGTTGCGCGGCTATACCCCACACGAGGTGTTGCAGCAGACGATGGCGGAGACGCTCACGCCTGCCTCGCTCCAGAAAGTCTTGGTGCTGATAGCCGAGCGACCGCCCTCTGTCGAGCTGCCGCCGTCCACCGACGAGCTGGATCAGATCCACAAGGATGGCCGCATCGTCAGCACCGAGGTCACCACCACGTATGTACGCAACGACGCGGGGCGCTTGCAGGTGGTGGGCGTCTCACGCGACATTACGCTGCGGAAACAGGCGGAAGCGCGCCTACAGACGCTTAATCGCACCTACGCGCTGCTGAGCGCAATCAACCAGATCATTGTGCGCGTGCGCGAGCCGCAGGAGTTATTCGCTGCGGCATGCCAGATCGCGGTCACTCAGGGCGCGTTCCGCCTGGCCTGGATTGGGCTGTTCGACCCGCAGACCAAAGCGGTACGCCCCGTTGCTCATGCTGGTGAGGCATCTGACTATGTGGAGAATCTCCACATCAGGCTGGACGATAGCGTGTGTGGCCAAGGCCCCATCGCCACCGCGATCCGGCTGGGCACGCATGTCGTGGCGAATAATATCGGCACCGACACTCGGATGAATCTGAGTCGTAGCGACGCCCTGCGCTTGGGCTACCGCTCCGCCGCCGCGTTTCCGCTGATCGTCGCAGGCGCGATGTGGGGCACGCTCAATTTGTATGCGTCCGAGCCGGACTTCTTTGACGAAGACGAGCTTACGCTCCTCGACGAACTGGCGACCGATATCGCCTTTGCGCTTGAGTTTATGCGTCAGGAAGCGCAGCGTCAGCGCGCCGAGGAGCATCTGCGGGCGAGTGAGCGCCATAGTCAATTGCTGATTGAGGCGATGCCCGACATGATGTTCCGTATGACGCCAGAGGGTATGATTCTCGATTACTCGGCGAAAGAAGGCCTGAAGCTTTATGTGCCCCCCGCTGTCTTCGTTGGCCGAACCATCCTCACCGTCCTGCCGTCAGGCGTCGCCGAGCAGATCCAACACGCCATCCAGCAAGCCTTTGTGACGGGGCACCTGCAAACCTTTGAGTATCAGCTCGCTCTGGATAACGAACTGCTCTCCTATGAAGCGCGGATTGTCACAAATGCCAATGAAAACGAGGCCGTGGCAATTATCCGCGACATTACGACGCGCAAGCAGACCGAACACGACCTCCAGGAGCGGATCAAAGAACTGACGTGCCTGCGCCAAGTGCAAAGCCTGATCGAGACAAACCCGGCACTGGACGATCTCTGCCAGCAGGTCGTGGCGTATCTGGTTGCCGCGATCCAGTTTCCCGACGTGACGGTCGTGCAAATCGATCTGGACGGGCGGCACTACCGTTCTGCCGCCGACCACGCGCCCCTGGTCAACACCATCGCGACAGCGATTATGGGGGGCGAGACGATCTGCGGTCGTCTGAGCGTCGCCTATCGCGATGGCACCGTCCCGATCCATGAAGCGCAGACGCTGCTTGACGGCGTCGCGCACTCGCTGGGCCTGTGGTTTGAGCGCCAGCAGGCCGAGGCGGCCCTACGCGCCAGCGAGGCGCGCTACCGCCTGCTGGCCGAGAACACCTCTGATGTGATCTGGCTGTTGGACGTCGCCAGCGGCTATTTCACCTACGTCAGTCCGTCGGTGCAGCACCTGACCGGCTATACCGCAGCGGAGGTGCTGTCCCGCCCATTGAGTGCCATCGTTACCGCCGAATCGGCCCAGATGATCGCCGAGAAGCTCCAGCACTATGTCATCGCCTTGCAGGCCAACCACGGCTCGGTTTATGAGGAAGTGAATGAGGTGTACCACCCACACCGCGATGGGCACATCGTCCCCACCGAGGCGGTCACGATGTTTATGCGCGACGCCCAAACCGGCACCATGATGATCCTCGGCGTCAGCCGCGACATCAGCGCCCGCAAGCAGGCCGAGGCCGCGCTGAAAGAGAGCGAGGCCCGCTACCGGGTGATCTTCGAGGGTGCCAGCGAGGGGATTGTCGCCGCACGTATCGCGGATCGTTCATTTCAGTACGTCAATCCGACGCTCTGTGCCATGTTCGGCTACACCCGCGATGAGTTCCTGCGGCTTGGCATTAATGACATGTATCCAAACGAAGCCCAGCCCAGGGTGTTTGCCGAGTTTCAAGCGATGGTGCGTGGCGAAAAGGAGATGGTCGCCAACATCCGCTGTCGTCGCAAGGACGGAAGTATTTTCTATGCCGACATCAAAGCGTCGCGAACGTGTTTGGATGGCCAGGAATTTATGATCAGCTTTATCAGCGATGTCACCGAGCGCGTGCGGGCCGAGGCGGCGCTGACCGAGGAGCGCAACTCGCTGGCCCACCGGGTAGAGGCCCGCACCGCCGACCTCAGCCGCGCCAACATCGAGTTGATGCGGGCCGTACACACCAAGGATGCCTTTCTTGCCAACATGAGCCACGAGCTGCGGACGCCGCTCAACGCGATCCTGGCGCTCAGCGAGGGGCTGCTCGAGCAGTTCCGTGGCCCGCTCAACGTGCGCCAGCAGGAAGCGCTGCGGAACATTGAGTCCAGCGGACGCCATCTGCTCGCCCTGATCAACGATATCCTCGATCTCTCGAAGGTCGAATCTGGGCACATGGAGCTTCAGCTCGACCTTATGTTGATCGCCGACGTCTGCGAGGCCAGCCTCGTATTTGTGAAAGAGTTGGCGCTCAAAAAACAGATCCGGCTGGAGTTTCAGTTGAGCGACCAACGGGCGATAGTGCAGGCCGACCCCAAGCGTCTGAAGCAGATACTGGTCAACCTGCTGAGCAATGCGGTCAAGTTCACCACGCAAGGTGGCCGGGTCAGCTTGGCGGTCACCACCGACGCCGAGGCGGGCATCATTCGCTTTGTCGTCGCCGACACGGGCATCGGCATCAGCCCCGAGGGGATGGAGCGGCTGTTCCAGCCCTTTATCCAACTGGACTCGAGCCTGAGCCGCCAGCACGAAGGCACCGGGCTTGGGCTGGCCCTGGTGCGCCGCCTCGTCGAGCTCCACGGCGGCAGTATCGCGCTAGAGAGTGAGCTTGGGAAGGGCAGCCGCTTTACGATTGCCTTGCCCTACCCGCCACCTGCGCTGGCAGCGACCAAGCGCAGCCCGGCCCTCTTGAGTGGCACGGGGGGCCTCAGCGTGCGGTCGGGCCTCGTGATTGAACATGCAGCGACGGCGGCGCATAACGCTCGGCAGAGTCACACCCGCAACACCCCGCCCCCCACGAAAGCACGGATCTTGCTGGCTGAGGATAACGAGATCAACATTATTGCCATCGGCGACTACTTGCGCGACCGGGGCTACACGGTGGTGGTCGCGCACAATGGCCGCGAGGCGCTCGACATGGTCGATGCGGTGTGCCCCGATCTTATTCTGATGGACATCCAGATGCCAGAGCTGGACGGGATCGAGGCGACCCGCCACCTGCGCGCGATGCCCACCTATGCGGCCACGCCGATCATCGCGCTGACGGCCCTGGCGATGCCGGGCGACCGGGAGCGCTGCCTCGCCGCCGGGGCGAGCGAGTACATGACCAAGCCCGTCAGTCTGAAGGGGCTGGTGGCGACGATCCAGCACTTGTTGCGGGCGTGACGGCACTACGGGCTGGCACACCCGCATGGTGGGTGCAACGTCGCTACGCCCCCGCCCGGTGGCTGAAGCCCCGGGCTACGGGATGCGAAGGCCGCCTGCGCGGCCTGGATAGCCTGCGAAGGCAGGCTTCGCCGATCAAGCGCCGGGGACTTCAGTCCCCCGGTTGCACGACCGGGATAGGCTTGCTATAGATAGCCTGCGAAGGCAGGCTTCGCAGATCAAGCGCCGGGGACTTCAGTCCCCCGGTTGCACGACCGGGATAGGCTTGCTATAGGATGGAAGGAGCAGCGATGGGCACGATCCCTGACACGGCGACGACGGTCGTGCGGGCCAGCCATGTCCCCGGCCCGCCGCAGGGACACTGGACGTACGCCGACTATGCGCGCCTGCCCGAAATGGAGGGGTTTCGCTACGAGCTTATTGCTGGAGTGCTGTATATGGCGCCCGCACCGACCCCTGAACACGAGCGGCTGGTCATCTCGATTGGCGCACGCCTATTTGCCGCCATCGAAGAGTTGGGCCTTGAAGGTACACCATGACCAAACGCCGCCGACCACAGCGCGGACGCGCCGTCTCGCCGCCCCACGCAGGCGAGCCGCCCGCCACGAACCCGGCCCTCCGTGCGGCCATCCTTGAGGTGGTCGATAGCCAGCTTGAACAGGATGACCCGCCCGAGACGCGCCAAACCCTTGAGCGCCTGGTCGCCCGTGGCTACACACGCGAGGGCGCCCGCGAGCTGATCGCCACGGCGGTGATCTCCGAGATCTTCGACGTGCTGTCCAAGGGCCAGCCGTACGACGCGGTGCGCTACAAGGCGGCCCTCGCCCGCCTGCCCCGTCTGCCCTGGGATGATTAGACAAGGTTTCAGGTGTCAGGCTTCAGGTATCAGGCTGTCGCGCACCAGCAAACGCTGCATGTGGCAGAACTGTAACGTATCGGCAAAGTCCGCTGAAGCGGGCTGCCGAGCCTGCTTCAGCAGGCTTCGCAAGCAAGAGCCGGGGACTTCAGTCCCCCGGTAACCGGACGTTGCAACCGCCATGGGGGGTGAGGGCTGGCGCAGCGCTTGACAGATGGAGTACAATCTTGATTGACTGGTCAATCAATAAAGCCGCGACGCGCCCGAGGAGCGACCCATGCTGCGCCCCCGCTGGAAAAAAGTCATTCGCGATCTGGCCTTCAACCCGACGCGCACCGCCCTAGTGGTCCTCTCTATCGCCGTCGGCGTTTTCGTCTTTGGCACGATTATGGCCGGGCGCGTCGTCTTCCAGCGCGAGATGCACACGAGCTTTCTGGCGACCAATCCGGCCAGCGTGATCATCACGACTGACCCCTTCGACGAGGATCTGGTCAAGGCGGTGCGCGGCATGCCAGCGGTCGCACAGGCCCAGGGGCGGCGCGCCGTACCTGCCCGCATCCAGACCGGCCCCGAGACTTGGCAGGACAGCGTGTTCTATGTGCTGCCCAACGACGGCGTCACCGAGGTCGGCATCGTCGCCCCCTGGAAGGGCACGTGGCCCGCGCCCGACAACGCCGTCTTGATCGAGCGCGCCTCGCTGGCGAAGGCCCACACGCAACTCGGCAGCATGATCACCATCCAACTGCCGGGGCACACGGCGCGAACACTGCCCGTGGTCGGCACGACCCACGACTTGAGCCTACCGCCCGCTGCAATTTCGGGCCAAGCCTTTGGCTATCTCACCTTCAACACCCTGGATTGGCTGGGCGGGGCGCAGACCTACAATCAGCTCGCCATTGTCGTGAAGGGCGACCGCACCGACGTGGCGCATATTCGCGCCGTAGCGGATGAGATCGAGCAGATGCTCAAGCGGGGTGGCCGCGAGGTGTTGAACACCGATGTGCCGACGCCGCTCCAGCATCCAGCCGAGATTATTCTGCCGACCTTGCTGGCGATTCTGACGACGATTGGCTCGTTAGCGCTGCTGATCAGCACCTTCCTGATCATCAACACCATTGGCGCCATTCTGACCCAGCAGACGCGCCAGATTGGGGTGATGAAGGCGCTTGGGGCGCGCACTAACCAGATCGCGGGGATGTATTTCGCCCTGTCCGCCGCCTTCGGGGTGCTGGCTCTGGTCATCGCCGTGCCGCTGAGCTACCTGGGCGGGCTGATGCTCACGGGCTTTCTGTCCACCCAGTTGAATGTGGATGTGACCAACTTCCGCCTGCCGCCCGAGGTGCTGCTGATCGAGCTCATCGCGGCGCTGGTGGTGCCCATCGCCGCCGCCGCCGTCCCCATCCGGGGCGTGACGAGTCGCCCCGCCCGCGAGGCGCTGGCGGGTGATACGGCGGCCCCCGCCGAACCGACGGCCATTGACCGCCTGATCACGCGCGTGCGCGGCCTGACGCGCCCAACGCGGCTGGCGCTGCGAAACACCTTTCGCCGCCGGGGGCGCTTGGTGCGTACCTTGGCGGCCCTGGCGCTCGGCGGGGCCGTCTTCGTCTCGTCGCTCACGCTCCAGGCGTCGCTCTTCACCACCCTTGACAAGAGTATCGCCTCGCAGCACTACGATGTCGAGGTGCAGTTCAGTCGGCCCTACCGCATCGCGCAGGTGGCCCCAGTTGTGCTGACGGTGCCCGAGGCAACCAGCGTCGAGGCGCTGCTGCGGAACACCGCCTTCCCGGTGCGTGCCAACGGCAGCACCGGCGAGGTGCTGAACATGCGTGCGATGCCTGCCAGCACGACGATGTTTGCCCCGCGTATGGCCGAGGGCCGCTGGCTGCTGCCAAGCGACAGGCAGACCATCGTGCTGAGCACCAATATGAAGGTGAAAGAACCCGGCATCAAGGTTGGCGACACCATCACGATCAAGATTGGCACCAACGAGCAGCCATGGCAGGTCGTCGGCTTTATTGACGAGATGATGCCGCCGGTCAACCCGGCCCTAGCCTACGTGAGCCTCGCCGCCTACACCCATGTCTACGGCGGCGTGGGCCGCACCGACACCCTGCGGATTGCCACCGTCGGCCACGATCCGGCGAGCCATAAGGCCGCCGCCGAGGCGCTGGAGCGCCAGCTTACGCTCGATGGCTACGATGTGCGGCTCATTCGCAGCCGCTCGGAAGACCGGGCGATCCTGGCCGAGCGCTTCGACCTGATCAGCGTGGTACTCTCGCTTATGGCGATCCTGATCGGGATTGTCGGTGGCCTGGGCCTCGCCGGCACCATGAGCATCAACGTGCTGGAGCGCACCCGCGAAATTGGGATTATGCGCGCCGTGGGTGCCGCCGACCGCGCCGTGCGCCAGATTGTCGTCAGCGAAGGCATGGTGATCGCCGTCTTGGCCTGGATCATCGGCACCCTGCTCTCGCTCCCAATGAGCTACGCAATGGACTACGCCTTTGGCGTCGGGCTGCTCAACACCCCGCTCACCTGGAGCTATTCGCTGCCCGCCGTGGCGGCCTGGCTGGGTGCCGTGCTGCTCATCGCCCTTGTGGCAAGCCTGCTGCCAGCCCGCTCGGCAGTTCGTCTAACCGTGCGCGAAGTACTCGCCTACGAATAGCCGATAGCCGATAGCCGATAGCCCATAGCCCATAGCCGATAGCCCATAGCCCATAGCCGATAGCCCATAGCCCATAGCCCATAGCCCATAGCCGATAGCCGATAGCCCATAGCCGATAGCCCATAGCCCATAGCCGATAGCCCATAGCCGATAGCCCATAGCCGATAGCCCATAGCCGATAGCCGATAGCCCATAGCCGATAGCCGATAGCCCATAGCCGATAGCCGATAGCCGATAGCCGATAGCCGATAGCCCATAGCCGATAGCACACGAGGCAGAATCTGATGCTTAGACTCTTCAATCACGCAGCCAAGAAACCACCAGTGCAGACCAGCGCCCCTGGCCCGATCATCACCCTGGCTGGCGTGGTCAAGGAGTACGAGACGGCGGCTGGCCCCTACCTGGCGCTGCGTGGCGTGGATCTGACTGTGATGCCCGGCGAGTTTGTCGCCGTGGTCGGCAAGTCGGGCAGCGGCAAATCGACCATGATGAACATGATCACCGGCATTGACCGGCCCACCAGGGGCGAGGTGCATGTGACGGGCACGAACCTGACGCATATGCAGGAGGGTGCCCTGGCCGAGTGGCGCGGCATCCACCTCGGGATCATCTTCCAGTTTTTTCAGCTACTGCCGACCCTGACCGTAGTCGAGAATGTGATGCTGCCGATGGACTTCTGCGACATCGGCAACGAGCGCCAGCGCCTCGCCCGTGCGATGGCCCTGCTTGAGCGGATGGAGATGGTCGAACAGGCCGACAAGCTACCCGGCGCGCTCTCGGGCGGACAGCAGCAGCGCGTGGCGATTGCCCGTGCGCTGGCAAACGACCCGCCGCTGCTGATGGCCGACGAGCCAACCGGCAACCTCGACAGCCGAACCGCCGACTCGATCTTTCAGCTCTTCAAAGATCTGGTGGCCCAGGGCAAAACCGTAGTGATGGTGACCCACGACAACGACCTCGCCCGTCGCGCTGGGCGGGCCGTGTTGGTCGCCGACGGTCAGATTGCTGCCCCGGTGGCCCCGCCGGCCCCAACAAGCGTTGGCGTGCCCAGGTAGCGGTTCGCCACCCTAACCGCTAGGCGATTGCGTCGCCCGCCGGGGCGCTTCAGCCACCGGGCGTGGGGCCGCAGCACGACGTTGCAACCGCCAAGCCCCTCTAAACTCATCCCCAGGCGGGCCAAATCTTCGTAGTACAATGGGCGGGCGGCGTGCCCCTACGCTGCCCCGTGCGAGTACAACTCACGATGCCCATGTCGCTCTCCACTGGTCGCAGACTGTTGATCGCGGTCGTCCTGGCGGCAGCGGCGGCGGCCCTCGCCGGGCCGGTCGGTCGTCTGAGCGTAGCTATGACCCTCGTGCTGTTTGCCCCCGGCTATCTGGCCGAGCGGCACTTGCCCACGCCCCGCCTACCCCTGCTTACGCGCCTCACCGTCTGGATCGGGCTGAGCCTCGGTGCCGTCGCCCTGGTTTACCAGTGGTGCTGGGTCGCCGGACTTGCCATTGGCCCCACCGCTCTCTGGCTGTCCACTGGCCTCGTGGCCCTCGCCACGCTCAGTGCCGCATGGCGCGACCTGGGCCAGCCTGTGGTTGGCGGGCCAGACGATGGTGCCCAGCGCTGGGCCGGTACACTCACTGGCGCGATCTTGCTCGCGACCCTGGCGCTGCGCCTCGCCGAGATTGAGGGCTTGGCCCTGCCACCGTGGGTTGACTCGGTTCAGCACGCGCTGCTTGTGCGGATCGCCGCCGAGACCGGCGCAGCCCCGATCTCGCTGATGCCCTATCTTCCAGTAAACATGCTGCCCTACCATTGGGGCTACCATGTGGTTATGGCAACCCTGCTGCGCCTCAGTGGGCTTGGACTCCCTGAGCTTATGCTGCTGACGGGGCAAATGCTCAACGCGCTGCACGCGCTCACTATCGCCGGGCTGGCCCTGGCGCTCTGGCGACGCCCCGCAGCGGCCCCGGTCGCCGCCCTGGTTGTCGGCCTCGTCTCGCTGATGCCCGCCTACTATCTCTCGTGGGGGCGCTACACGCAACTGACGGGGCTGCTCATGCTACCCGGCCTCGCCATCGCCTGGCAGCAAGGTCTGGCTGGGCGTGGCCGTGGCTGGTGGGCCGTCGCAGCCCTCACCCTCGCTGGCCTGAGCCTGATCCATTTTCGCGTCCTCCTGCTCGGTGCCGCCTTGCTGGCAGCGATGAGCCTGACGTGGGCGGTTGGGCAGAACTGGACGACGCTCAGCGGGCGGCTTCGTGCCGCTGTGACCACCACGGTGGCGGCAGCGGCCCTGACGGCACCATGGCTGGCCCTCCTGGTCGCCAGGACGCTGCTGCCCGCCGTGGCCGATGGCGGCCTCGCCGGGGATGGCAGCTACAACGCCCTAAGCGACGCGCTGCTATGGGTCACGCCAAATCGCCTGTTGGCGGCGCTGGCCC
Organism: uncultured Oscillochloris sp.; assembly: GCA_903916565.1. Classification (GTDB taxonomy): domain Bacteria; phylum Chloroflexota; class Chloroflexia; order Chloroflexales; family Chloroflexaceae; genus CAIWXH01. Next base: position 9,840 of record CAIWXH010000337.1, read on the forward strand.
TGGCCGGTGCCTGGGCTGGCCTGCGCCGACGCGCCACCGCAGCGGCGAGCGTGCTCCTCTGGATGGCGCTGATGGCGCTGATGGCGAACCCCTGGCTGATCACGTATCTGCTGGTCGCCGTGGGTGTGGTGCTGCTGGCGGCGGCCCTGCTTCAGCGCAGGCTGGCCCTGAGCGTGTTTGGCGGCGCGCTGCTGCTGGGTACGACCATGGGGACGCCGCCCTACCTTTGGCTGATCACCAATGACAGCGTGGTGATCAGCCTCTTCCTGCCCCTCGCCGTGCTGATCAGCGGCGGCGCGGCCATGCTCTATGCACGGCTGGCGACGCTTGGCCCCATCGTCGCCCGCTACCGCGCCCCGGTCGCCGTGGTGCTGCTGGCGGCGGCTGGCCTCTGGGGTGCCCAGGCCACTCGCGCCAATGTACTCAATCAAACTACGGTGCTCGCCAGCCCCGCCGACCTGCCGGCGATCACGTGGGTTGCCGACCACACCCCGCCCGAGGCGCGCTTCCTGATTAACGCTGCCCCGTGGCTGCCAGCCGCCCGCCGTGGCGTAGACGGCGGGTGGTGGCTGATGCCCCTCGCCGGACGCTGGACGAGCACGCCGCCGGTGGTTTCGGCCTACGGCTCGCCTGCGTATGTGCAACATGTCAATGCCGTGGGCGACACAGTCATTGGCTATGTGCCAGGGCGCGAGCAGGCCATCTTCGACCTGATCGTGGCCGAGCGCATCACCCACATTTATGTGGTAGAAGGAAAAGGGCCGCTCCAGCGCGATCTCTTCGCCGGACGCCCAGGCTTTACCCAGATCTACGCCCAAGATGGAGTGACCATCTTCGCCGTGGGCACCTAAGACGAGGTGTCAGGTGTCAGGCCAACCGCAAAACATGCATCCCAAGTGGCTGAAGCCCCCACTCCGAACGGGAATCCTGAAACCTTGACGCCTTAGGTAAAGCGCACCCATGGCTTTCTACTGCGTTCAGGCTGAAACCTGAAACCGGACACCTGAAACTGGACACCTTGTTTACGCATTGAACCGCAGGCCAAGCAGCCACCAACTCCGCGACCAGTAGACCAGGGCGAAGTAGCCGAGCAACAGCACCAGCAAGATCGCGTCAAGCCGGGTGAGCCGCCAGCGCCGATGCGGTGCCGCGAGATGCACGGTGGCCCAGAAGAGGCTGATGGCGAGTGCGCCGTAGATCACGGCGGTCGTGCGGTGCAGGGGCACCGGGGCAACCCGCGAACCCAAGTCGGTCACACCCCTGGTGAGCAGGTTCAGCAGCACGAGCGGGCGCAGGCCACCCGTCAGCGAGATCGCGGGCGGCTGGACTGAGATCAGCGTGGCGGCCATGGCCGAGAGCGGATTGGCCACCACAAATGTCGGCGGGGCCGTCCCCATACTGTTGGCCAGCGACCACACATTCGCCGCAAACAGCGTGCCGCCGACCAGACAGACCAGCAGCGCATAGCAGAGCAGCGTGGCGCTGTAGGTCTGCCTCGTCAGCGCCGAGCAGAAGAGTCCGAAGACGCAGCCGGTCAGCGCCGTAATCAACAGCATAGCCCCGACGCGCAGCATGTCGGCCAGCGTGACGCCGCCGAACAGAGTCACCATTGCGAATACGGGCAGCGCTGCGACGATCAGCACCAGTAAAAAGGCGCAGGCCGCCACCAGTTTGCCGATGACGAACTGAAAGACGCTGACTGGCGTAGAGAGCAGCAGCTCGATGGTGCCGCGCTCATACTCGCTACTAATCGCATTAAGTGCGGTCGCCGGGGCCAGAAAGACGGTCAGCGCCTGAAGCCCCAGACTTAGCCCAATAAAAATCACCTGCCCAATCTGGGCGCTGACCAGCGGCGACCCGTGGTCAAGTTGCTCGGCCACGACGCCGTAGAGCAGCCGTGCGGCGATGGTCGTCAGCCCCACGTAGAGGCTAATCAGCAGCGCCCCTCGGCTGCCCCGCATGCGGATGGCAAACTCCTTGAAGAGAATCGGGGCGACTGTGGGCCATCTCATGGCAATACTCCTCGCAGACTGGCGCTCGCGTAAAGGCACGCGGCTTGGCTGAGCGGCCCATCAAGCCCCAGCAGCAGCCGACCGTCGCGCAGGTAGGCCGCTGGCGCTGCCACATGCAGATTCCCAGGCCCATCAAACGCCTGCTCGACCCAGCCCGGCTTTGTCCAGTCATAGAGCGACGTGGTCACCCCCGCGTTCGGCCACGGCCCACTGCTGTCCAGCGTCAGGGTTAGCTCCTCGGCGCGCAGTTGGCCCATACCCGGCGGAAGCTGCATCGTCACCGTGAGGGGCGTGATGGTAGTCGCGATGCCAGCGCCAGCATTGCTGCGTCCGAAGCAAGGCGAGCGCCCCTCGGCGGTAAGCTGCGGGCGCAGCCAGCCGTTCGGCAGCGTGATCTGCCCGCTCCCGCTAAAGCTGGGGCGCAGCACCAAGAGGCTCGTCTGCTGAAGTGCTGGCCCGACTTCGCGCAACGCAAAGCTCAGGGGTGAGCGCTCAAGCCAAGCGAACACCAGCGGGCCTTCGTCTGTCCCGCTACCGCGTGTGATCGCGGCGTTAATCAGCGCCTCGCGGGCCAGCACCCGGCGGTCAGGCGCCTGACCGGGCCGTCGGCCCGCCTCCAGCTCTGCTTGCAACACCAGATAGCTGATCGCCGCGTTGTGCGGCACCTCGCTGGTGAGCGCTCCCGGCCACGGTGCCGAGACGCGCTGTCCGGGCGCGACCTCGCCAAGGTGAACCACTCGTTCGCCATACGCGGCGGCCACAGCGTGCAGGGGCAGCGCGCTCTGATTAAACACCTCGACCTGCAGGCCAGCGGCCCCATTGGTGATCTGGGCGCTGATCGGCTCCAGTGCTACCTGCTGCTCGGCGACTAGCCCCTGGAGCTTCCACGCCTGTACATTCAGATCAATACTTGGACTGGCCTGGGCCAAATCGCCGCTGGCCCCGCTCACCGCCCCATACTGTCCATTGGTCTCGCGCACTGGGCGCACCAGCGCCTCGGGCGCGATGTCGGCGACCAAGCGCTGCGTCTGTGGCGTCATCGCACCAATAAAGGTGCGCGCCCGCGCCTGGCCTGGGCCAAGCATCTCAACGAGGCTAATCTGGGAAATCAGCCGTTGGTCGCTCCGCAGCGCCACGGCCAGCCCAAAGGTCAGCGCCCCGACGCCAAGCACCAAGGCCGGCACCGCAAGCCACGCCCACGCTTGACGATCAAAGCGCCGCAGCAGCAGCGCCAGCCCTGGCCCGGCCAGCACCGTGTACAGGGCGAGGATGCCGAAGATGAGGTCAACTGGCGGCAGATTCACTGGCGGCAAAGTCGTAAGCGCACCAGCAAGGATGCTTTCCTGAAGCCCATCAAGGCTCGGCTGCATCCCAAAGGGTGTACTGATAAGCAGCGCCGGGGTCAACAGCCGATCCCAAAACTGGGGCGCCGCCGCCCATCCGGCCAGCGCGGGCAGCCCTGGGTCGAAAGCCAACTGCGTGACCGACCCGCTGCCGACAGAGTGTGTCACCCAGGCGAGCGGCGCGTCAGCCTTGAGCAAGGCTACCGACTCGGCCCCATCTGTAGGCGTTAGCTGCACCCCCGGCAGCGGGCCAGGGCCAGGTGCCCCGACCAGCGCGGCGAGGGGCGCGTCAGCCACCTGAAGGGCCGCGCCAAGCGTGGCGGGCTGAAGCTGTGGCGGCAGCCCAGCCAGGGTGCGGAGGGCCGACGGGCCGCCGCCGATAAACAGGTGCCCGCCTGCGCTGACCCAACCCAACAGCGCGTCGCGCTGCGCCTGACTCAGCTGCTCGGTCGGGACATCGCTGATCAGCAGCAGCCCCAAGCTACTCAGACCAGCTACGCGACTAGGGAATTTCTCGACGCTCAGGGTAAACGGGTTGAAGGGCCAAGCGCTAAGATCCTGGCGCCGTGGCAGCGCAAGCTGCAGGCTCTGGCCGCTCAAGATACCCAGCATCCGCTCGTTCGCCCGTGGGCGCACCGCCAACGCCTGCTCGGCCAGCACGACCCCATCACGCTCGACCGTCAGTTGGATGCGGTCAACTGGCTGCTCCATCGCGACATAGAGCGTGATCTGCTTCTCTGCCCCGGTGTCCAGATCAATGGGCTGGATCTGGCGAAAAGCGACATTGGGCAGCTTCGCAGCGACACGCCCCGCAATCGGCGGGCCGGCATTGCTCAGGCGCACCTCGACAGGAAGCCAAGTGCCTGGCATGTAATTTCCGTCGAAGGCCGGGGTAGCCGCGAGGGTCAACCCCGCCTGGGCAGATATAGGGGTAGCAGCGACGGCGGCGGCAAAGACAAATGCCAAAAGGACAACCAGGCTTGCGGCGCGCACGCGATTCATAAATGCAATCTCCGACGAGAGAAGCTTCAACAGCCTGAACAAGTCTGGTATGGCGCAATGAGGTCGCCTGCCGCTCCGCATTATAGCATTGTAGCCCTTGCTGACGCGGCAGTCGGACAACGCACCCGCCGCCGCTGGCTTGCCCCAACCTGATGGTCGTGCTATGATCAGCCCGAAACCCACGCGACGAGATCTGGTGGCATGACGAACGAGACACCAATTAGCGACCGTGAGCGCGAAATTTTGCGCCTTGTCGCCACTGGTTCCAGCAATCAACAGATTGCCGACCAGCTTAATATCAGCATCCATACCGTCAAAGTTCATCTCCGCAATATCTTTGGCAAAATCGGTGCCGTCTCGCGCACTGAGGCGACCATCTACGCAATCCG